>JACRHK010000206.1 GCA_016217625.1 Nitrospirota bacterium | reverse complement strand
ACAAAATTGCTTGTGTCACTGATCTCGTCGAACGGCATGGGGCTTCAACTCTTGCAGGCTAATACCCGGTATCAGCCGCGGCCGTAGGCCGTCGGCTGCAAACCGATGTTAGACAGCACTCCGGGCTAGGCCACACGCGAGAGCGCCGTTTCGGCTTGCTCGAAGATCACTCTGCCTTCTTGACAGTCGCAATTCGATAATCGCCGAACTCTGGAAGCGCGTTCAGAGGTATTCGCCCCATCATCGCAATGACGTTCGGCGTTGCGTTAGCGATGACCTCCGGTCGGATGACGTCTGACGGCCGTTCGAAGGTGATACGGTATGTGCCGTCGCTGGCCTGCAAGACTGCCACGAACCGATCCTTTGTTTCGATCACGAAATGACCACCGACCTTCTGCATGATGGGCAAGGCCTCCTTCATCGGCATGCCGTGCTTGAGTTGCTGGCCCAAATCCACCGTTTCGGCATCAGGCGGGATTTCCGCACGCGCGACGCGAACGAGGCGATACGGACCGGCCGCTGGCTCAGCCGGTCGCTCGAAGAACAAGCTGAACCCCATGTCCCCGATCCTGTAGATGTCGGTGAACCGATCCGGGGTCTCACGAATCAGTTTCACCCGTTTGGCCTTAGTCAAGAAAGGCTGACAATCGTCCCACGTCATTCCGACCTTGATTGGAATTGGCAGCTCCACTGGCGCCGGTGGAGCCGTGACCGCCACGGTTCCCTCGGGCCGACGACCATGATTCTGCTCACCAGAACAAGCTGCACCCGTGAGGACGCAGCCCAAAACGGCAACGGAGACGATCGCCTCACTGAAGCACCGACCAGATGTGAGCTTTAACGTAATCATACGACTCTCCTCGAGTTCACGGGTTAGGCACCTGAGCGCGCTTTCGTACCGTCTAATGCGGCGCTAAGCGGCTGCCCGCGTAGCGGGCGTCCGTCTTGAGTGCTTGGTTCTCTCCGAGCGCAACGAGGGGTTAGGCACTCAACAGAAGGGATGGGGTCGGATCTTTAATGTTGACATCTGCTGCCTCAGAAGGGTATCAGACTATTTACCGTGATTGATGGCGGAGTGGTTAGAGAAGAAATGACCTGGCTGCCCGAGACGAGGCGGGGGTGCGCCTCGGCAGGCTTGAGGAGATGAAGAGGGCTGTGGAATGGCATGGAGGAAATCTCCCTGGTTTTGTGCCACTTTACCAAGCCCCGACGGGTTTGTCAAGCTGACCGTTACTTTTCGAAGAAGCCCTTGTAGCGACCGTACCCTTCTTTTTCCAGATCTTCCTTGGGGATAAACCTCAGGGCCGCTGAGTTGATGCAGTATCTCAGTCCGGTGGACTTAGGGCCGTCGTTGAACACGTGCCCCAGGTGGGAATCGGCGTGTTGGCTTCTGACCTCCGTCCTTCGCATGAAGAAGCCCCTATCCTCCCTCTCCGCGACATTGCCGGGTTCAAGGGGTTTTGTAAAGCTGGGCCACCCTGTGCCCGAATCGAATTTGTCTGTGGAAATGAACAGGGGCTCACCGGAGACGATGTCCACATAAATTCCCTCTCTATGATTATCCCAGTACTCGTTCTTGAATGCAGGTTCAGTGCCGTCTTTCCGGGTGACCTCGTACTGCAAAGGAGTCAGCCTCTTCCCGATCTCTTCATCAGACGGCTTTTTGAAAGGGGTCATTTTCTCTTCCCGGCCTTCCCATGTCTTTTCGAGGAACGAGTCGCGCCCCGACCCAGCCCTGTAAAATTTGTACCTTGTGGGGTTTTTCTTGTAATAGTCCTGATGGTAATCCTCGGCCTTGTAAAAGACCTCGAACGGAACGATCGTTGTCACGATCGGCTTGTCGAAGACGCCGGACTTTTCAAGCATCTCCTTCGATCGTTCCGCCAGACGCTTCTGTTCCTCGTTGTGGTAGAAAATGGCCGAACCGTACTGCTGTCCTCTGTCCGCAAAGGAGCCCCCCGCATCGGCAGGGTTGATATTCCTCCAGTAGATCTCGAGGAGTTGTTCATAGCTCACCTTTCCCGGGTCGTAGGTGATCTGGATCGCCTCATAGTGGCCGGTGGCGCCCGAAGTAACCTCTTCGTAGGTCGGGTTGGCTTTCCGGCCTCCTGTATACCCTGATACCACGTCCACCACGCCTTCCAGCTTTTCAAAAGGAGGCTCCATGCACCAGAAGCATCCACCGGAAAACGTGGCCTTTTCGAGTCCAGCAACCATAGGGACACTCCTCTGCGGCGTTTCAGCGTTTAAGCAGCCCGCTGAAAGAATCAGAATAACACAAAATCCGAACAACAAGCTTCTCATCACCGTTAAAAGTTCCGGTTTACGACCAGCAGCCGCAGCTCGGTCATCTCCTCGATCGTATAGTGGATCCCTTCGCGGCCGAAGCCCGACTCCTTCACTCCACCGTAGGGCATGTGGTCGATCCGGTAGGTCGGCACGTCGTTCAGGATGACGCCGCCCACTTCCAGCGTCTCGAACGCCTGGAAGGCTCTTGCAAGATCGCGGGTGAACACGCCTGCCTGCAAGCCGTAAACGGAATCGTTCACTGCAGAGAGAACGTCTTCAAAATTCCGATACGGCGCCACGGAGACGACGGGCGCGAAGACCTCCCGGCAGCTTACCTTCGTGGCGGGATCGACATCCGTGAGGACGGTCGGCTCGAAGAACCGCCCCTGCCGCTTCCCGCCGCAGAGGACCTTCGCCCCCTTCCCCACCGCCTCGGCGACCCACTGCTCTGTCTGCTCGGCAGCCCCGAGGTCGATCATGGGACCGATCTTCGTGCTCTCATCCAAGGGGTCGCCCATCTTGAGGTTCCGCACTTGGGGAACGAACCGATCCAGAAACGCCTGATAGATCGGCTCATGCGCGTAGATCCGCTGGACGGAAATGCAGACCTGACCCGAGAAGGCGAACGCTCCGAAGACGCAGCGGGACACGGCAAACTCGAGCGGCGCGTCCTCGTGGACGATAACGCCCGCGTTCCCCCCCAGCTCCAGGATGACTTTTTTCTTCACGGCCTTGGCTTTCAGGGACCAGCCCACCGGGGGACTCCCCGTGAAGGTGAGCATCTTGATCCGATCGTCGGCCAGGATCCCCTCGGCCACTTTCCCCGGACACGGAAGGACGGAGAATCCGCCGTCCGGCAGCCCCGCCTCCTTCACGACCTCGGCCAGGAGGAGCGCCGTGATGGGCGTCTTGGAGGCCGGCTTCAGGATAATCGGGTTCCCCGCCGCGATGGCCGGCGCCACCTTGTGCGCGACCAGGTTCAGGGGGAAGTTGAACGGCGAGATCGCCAGAATGGGGCCGACGGGGAAACGCCGTGTGATCCCCCACCTCCCCTCGGAGGGTCGCAGGAGATCCAGGGGGATCATCTCTCCCCCGATTCGCTTCGCCTCCTCGGCCGCGCACCGGAACGTGAAGGCGGCCCGCCCCGCCTCCACCCGGGCTTCCGAGATCGGCTTGCCGGCCTCCAGGGCGATCGTCCGGGCAATTTCCTCCTTCCGACGATCCAGGCCTTCGGCGATCTTGTTCAGAACCTCCGCTCGTTTGTGGCTGGGAAGATCCCTGGTCGCGGCAAACGCCGACGTCGCCCGATCGACCGCCTCGGCAGCCTCCCGCTCCCCCGCCTGCGCCACGACCCCCACGACCTGGTCATCGTAAGGGGAGCGGACCTCCATCCACGCGCCGGACTCCCGCCACTCCCCGCCGAGAAACATGGGATGCCGCCTGCTCATGACACTGCCCTCCCGTCCTCGTAAACTATCAGATACTACTATAGCATAATGAACGCAACCTCCCGCAACTCCCCCACTTGTT
>JACRHK010000207.1 GCA_016217625.1 Nitrospirota bacterium | reverse complement strand
TCAGACAAGATTGAGAAGCAACACGGTACTTTAACAGAACAGGGACCCCTTCGCAAGCATGCATCCTCCTTTTCCGATGTAGTTTCCCGGGGGAGGGGTGCCCTTCTCTTGCGGCCCTATTCGCGGGGATCAGATTTGACGGCGTGCCTCGACCGGGAGCAAGGGAAGGCCGCGGAGGGCCGGGCACCGGCTGTAGGGCTCCATCGAGTTGTCGCTACGGGGGCTCAGAGGGCCGCGGCGTTCAGGCCACCCCTCCCCCGGTCGAAATCTGTGATGCTGCGTTTCTCTTAGATCACCCGGCGGTCGAGGGAGCGGTATTGGAGCGCTTCGGCGATGTGGGGGGCCGTCAGGTGGGGGGATCCCTCCAGGTCGGCGATCGTGCGGGCCACCTTGAGGACGCGGCTGTAGGCCCTGGCGGAGAGCCCCAGCTTTCCCATCGCCAACTCCAGGAGCTTGTGCGACTCCTGGTCCAGGGCCGTGTGCTTCTTGAGGTGCCGCGTCCGCATCTGCGCGTTGCAGTAGAGGCGCTCTTCCCGGAAGCGGGCGAGCTGGATCTCCCGGGCGGTCCGGACCCGGTCACGGATGCGGGCCGAAAGCTCCCCGTCGCGCGCTTGGGCGAGGTCCTGATACGGGACGGCCGGGACCTCGATGTGGAGATCGATCCGGTCCAGCAGCGGCCCCGACACGCGCGACCGGTAGCGATGGACCTGGTGCGGAGAGCAGACGCAGGTCTGGCGCGGATCGCCCAGGAACCCGCAGGGGCAGGGGTTGCAGGAGGCGACGAGCTGGATCACGGAGGGGAAGGTGAGGGCCGAGGCCGCCCGGACGATCGTGACCCTTCCATCCTCGAGGGGTTGTCGGAGGACCTCGAGGACGTTCCGCTTGAACTCGGGGAGCTCGTCCAGGAAGAGGACGCCCCGGTGGGCGAGGCTCACCTCGCCGGGCTTGGGGATCTGGCCGCCCCCGATCATCCCGGCGTCGGAGATCGTGTGGTGCGGCGACCGGAACGGCCGCGTGGCGAGAATCGGCTGGCCCGTCGGCAGTGTGCCCGAAGCGGAGTGGACTTTCGTGACCTCCAGCGCCTCGGCAAAGGTGAGGTCCGGAAGGACGGTGGGGAAGCGTTTGGCCAGCATCGTCTTGCCCGAGCCGGGCGGGCCGACCATCAGGACGTTATGCCCGCCGGCCGCCGCGATCTCCAGCGCCCGCTTCGCATGTTCCTGCCCCTTGACTTCGGCGAGGTCCTCCGGGTAGAGGGCGTGGGCGGCGAAGAGCATCGGGACGTCCACGACGACGGGGCTCAGCGCGATCTCGCCTTTCAGGAACCCGAGGGCCTGCGGGAGGGTCTCAATGCCGAAGACCGGAACCCCCTCGACGACCGCCGCTTCTTCGGCGTTGTCGCGGGGAAGGAGGATCCCCCGCAACCCCTTCTCGCGGGCCAGGACGGCCATCGAGAGCGCCCCCCGGATCGGCTTCACCCTGCCATCCAGGGAGAGCTCGCCCGTAATGAGGTAGCCGGCCGCCTCCGCCGGCAGCAGCACGCCTTCCGCGACGAGGAGGCCCAGCGCCATCGGCAGGTCGAAGGAAGACCCCTCCTTCTTGATGTCGGCGGGGGCGAGGTTGATGACGATCTGCTTGAAGGGGAACTCAAACCCGGTGTTCTTCAGGGCGGCCCGCACCCGCTCCTTGCTCTCTTTGACGGCGGCATCGGGCAGGCCGACGGTGGAGAACGAAGGAAGCCCCCTCGAGGAGATGTCCACCTCCACCTCCACCAGGTAGGCGTCGATGCCCAGGAGGGCGCTGCTTAGGATCTTGGACAGCATCGTGTCACTCTTCGAAGCGTGTGACCCGCGCGCCGAGGAACGGCATCGCCGCGGCATACTCGGTGAGTTTCACCCGCTTCACCGCGCCGTTGAGCGGCGCCGTGGGGTCGGTCTTCCGGCCGCTGGCGTGGACCAGGTACAGCGTGTTCGCCCTGGCCACGAGGATGCCGAGGTGGCCCACGATCTCGCCGGCCACGCGCTTCTTGGGATCCTTGATGAGAAAGAGGAGGTCGCCGTTCCGGAGACGGGCCTGGGTCTCCGCCTGAAGCAGGGCCGCTTTGGGGAGGATCGTCACCCGCTCCCGTCCCCGGCTGCCGGGGATCGCTGTCGTGGGGCCCAGCGCGGCTGTCACCTCCCGGCCCCACTTGCCGCTGTCGATCATGTCCTCCCCGTACTGGAACCGGTCGTCGTAGTTGATGACCCTGCCTTCCTGGACCTGTCCGGCGTGGTGGAAGCGGAGTTGGAGGGCCTGGGCCACGGCCTGCTCCGCCGTCCCTCCCCGGGCCAGCTCCACGGAGCGGAAGACGTGGTACAGGCAATCCATCCGCTCATCGGCAACGACAGCGGAGCGGCGGACGTATTCTCCGAGCGGGTCGGGGTCGTAGGGTCGGCCGATGAAAGCTTCGGCCCAGAAGGCAATCCGGTCCGGAAGGGGAAGAGCGGCAGCTTGATCGTAGAGCGAGGGAGAGAAAGACGCGGCGCCCGCCGCGGCCGGAGCAGGCAGGCCCGGCGTCCCCCCGCACAGGAGGAGGGCGACGAAGAGGAGCACGCCGACGGACGGCGTCCTCCGTGATGCCCATTGCGCTTGAGGCACGGCGCTCATGCAGGGAGGGACCATCTCGGTACGAATCGATTCCGACCTTTCTCGGGCAACGCATGCGATGCGGCGCACAAGGCTCATTGTAGGCGCTCCGCCGCTCTCTTGTCAATGGGCTCCGTCTCTCCGCCCCGTCGACGCCGGGTGCCTCCTTTGAAGAGAAAAATGCGGCTGGGGCGATTTTTTTCTTGCAATCTCCTCAAAAAGATTATATAAGCTTCACTCAAAAGGTGATATGCTTTACCCAATTGGGGGTTCTCGGCCCGCGCCCCGACGTCCGTCGGAGTGGCCGTCCGGGAGCCGGGTCCTTACCACTCTAACTGAAGGGGGTAGTGGATTGCACACGACGTTGGGGGTCCATCTGCTGCTGGAGCTGAAGGAGTGCAACGCCAAACTCCTTAACAGCCGCCAAGATGTTCGCGATGCTTTGGTCTCCGCTGCGCGGGAGGCAAAGGCCACGATCGTTGAGGTGGTCTTCCACGAGTTTAGTCCGCACGGAGTAAGCGGGATGGTGGTCATCGCCGAGTCCCACCTGGCCATTCACACCTGGCCGGAGTACCGGTACGCCGCCGTGGATATCTTTACCTGCGGGACGACGGTGGACCCCGCAGCCGCCGCAGATTACCTGATCAAGCGCTTCCAATGCAAACACCCGACGATTATCGAAGTGAAGCGCGGCGTTCTGGCGGGGGGGAAGCTGAAGTTGCCGCACAAGCCCGGGGAGGAGGTCTCCAGGGATGCCGGAACCCCTCAAGAACTACAAATGGTTCTTTGACTTCCTCGGCCCCGATGAGGGGCACATGTGCGGGATCCGGACGATCCACTACGCCCGCCAGACCCGGTTCCAGCAGATGGAGATCATGGACACCGGCTGCTACGGGCGCTGTCTGGTGCTGGACGGGAAGATCCAGTCGAGCACGGCCGACGAGTTCATCTACCACGAGGCCCTCGTCCACCCCGCGCTGCTGGCGCACCCCCATCCCCGGCGGGTCTTCATCGTGGGGGGAGGGGAAGGGGCCACGCTCCGGGAAGTGCTCCGCCATCCCTCGGTCGAGCGCGCCGTGATGGTCGACATCGACCAGGAGGTCGTGGAGGCCTGCCGGACGTACCTCCCCGAGATGCACCAGGGGGCATTCGACGACCCCCGCGTGGAGCTCCGGTACCTCGACGCCCGCCGCTACCTGGAGGAGACCTCCGAGACCTTCGACCTGATCGTCATCGACATCTCCGAGCCGATCGAAGAGGGGCCGGCCTACCTCCTCTTCACCCGGGAGTTCTACGAGATCGCGCTCCAGCGCCTCACCGAGGACGGGATCATCTCGCTCCAAGCGGGGACGACGGCCCTCACCGCCCTGTTGAACTTCGCGGCCGTTCACAAGACGCTGTCCGCGGTCTTTCCCGTCGTCGCCCCCTACCAGGCCGTCGTTCCCTCGTTCGGGCTCCCCTGGGGGTTTGCCGTCGCCTCCAAGCGGCACGACCCGCGGGCCCTGACCCCCGGGGAGGTCGATCAGCGGATCGCGCAACGGACCCGCGGGACGCTCCGCTTCTACGACGGCGAGGCCCACCAGGGAGCTTTTCTCCTCCCGAAGTACCTCCGGCAGCGGCTGGCCGAGGAGGAGCGGATCATTGAAGACAACCAGCCCCTCTTCACCTATCACTGAGCCGCCTCAGGCGGGCCGGGTTCCCGATTCCGACCAGTTCCGCACCCCGCTCTTCGACGCGATGGTGGATCTGGCCGAGAGCCGCAAGGTCTCCTTCCACACCCCGGGGCACAAGAGCGGCAAAGGGATCTCCACCCGCTTCCGGAAGTACGTCGGGCCGAAGATCTTCACGATCGATCTGACCACGCTGGACGAGGTCGATTCCCTCCAGAAGCCGACCGGCGTCATCAAGGAGGCGCAGGAGCTGGCCGCCCGGGCGTACGGGGCCGACCGCTCCTTCTTCCTCGTCAACGGGACCAGCGGCGGCAACCAGGCGATGATCCTGGCCGCCTGCCGCCCCGGCGACGAGGTCCTGGTGGCGCGCAACGCCCACAAGTCGGTCATCACGGGGCTCATCCTCTGCGGCGCCCGGCCGGTCTTCTTCGCCCCGGCCTTCGATGAAGAGTGGAAGGTCTCTCTCAACGTGACGGCGGAGAAGGTGCGCGCCGCCATGGCCGCCCACCCCGGCGCCCGGACGCTCATCCTCACCAGCCCCAACTACTACGGGATCAGCGCCGACCTTGAGCGGATCATCCCCGAGGCGCAGGCGCGGGGGCTCGCCGTCCTGGTGGACGAGGCCCACGGCCCCCACCTCCGGTTCCATTCCTCCCTCCCCTTGGACGCGCTGGAGGCCGGCGCCGACTGCTGCGTCCAATCGACGCACAAGATCATCGGCGGGATGACCCAGGCCTCCATGCTCCACCTCAAGGGGGAGCGGGTCGACCGGGAGCGGCTGATCCGCGTCCTCAAATCGTTGCAGACCACGAGCCCTTCATACATCCTGATGGCCTCGCTCGACCTGGCCCGGATGCAGATGGCGACGGAGGGAGAGAAGCTCCTCACCAAGACGATGCAACTCGCCGAGGAGGCCCGTGCCCGGATTGCCCAGGTCCAGGGGCTCGACTGTTTCGGCCGCGGCGCGTTCCGCGAGCGGGAAATAGGGGACCTGGATGTCACGAAGCTCACGATCGGCGTCTGGCGACTTGGCCTCTCCGGCTACGAGGTCTCCCAGATCCTCAACCATCGGTTCCACATCCAGGCCGAGATGGCCGATCCCTTCCACGTCCTCGTCATCGTGAGCATCGGGGACCGGAAGGACGACCTCCAGCGGCTCGTCGAGGCGCTCCGGGTCATCGCCCGGGAGCAGCCCGCGGGCGGGCCCTCGGATCTGGCCCGCTTGAGCTTCCCCTTTCTCCGGACGGAGACGATGTTGACCCCCCAGGAAGCCTTCTTCGCTCCGGCTGCAGAGGTCCCTCTCGCGCGGGCCGTCGGCCGGGTGAGCGCCGAGATCGTGACCGTCTATCCCCCCGGCATTCCCCTGCTCATCCCGGGCGAGGTCGTTTCCGAGGAGATCCTCACTCGCCTCCAGCAGGTCCTGAGCCTGGAAGCGATGATCGACGGCCTCAACGAAGAGAACACGCACCTCCGCGTGGTGAGAGAGTCGGTCGTTGGACCAGTTAGAAAGCAAACGTTAGGTGAAATACAGAAATGAGATCCTTGCAAGAACTCTTTACGCTAAAGGGTTGCGACTGGTCGTCTCGCCGACAGGCGCAGTTCATCCAATCTACATAATAATAGCCATACTTTTATATTGCTAGTTTCGGATATCTGTGATATCCTATGTCTACGGAAAAAACCCGCTTTGAATGGGATGAGGAGAAAGATCGGGAAAACCAGGTTAAGCATCGTGTCTCGTTTGCATTGGCCCAGCGGGCCTTTTTTGATCCTCGCCGTGTCATCGTCGAAGATGTCGGCCATAGCAAGGATGAGGAGCGCTATTATTGTATTGGACGTGTCGGCGAGGGCGTCCTAACGGTTCGATTCACATACAGAGGCCATGTGATCCGCATCTATGGAGCGGGATATTGGCGAAGAGGGAGGAAGATCTATGAGGAGCAAAATCAAATATACGGATGAACCGATGGGCAGATTGAGAGTCGTGAAGGATTTTCTTCCCCCGCCGGATCAGTTGGTCATGAAAGAAGAAAACGTGAAGGTCACCATCTCTCTGAGAAAATCGAGCATCGAGTTTTTCAAGAGAGAGGCGCAGAAGCACCATACTTCGTATCAAAGGATGATTCGGCGGCTGATAGATTGGTACGCCTCGCAGCATCAAAAGAGCGCCTGACGAAAGCCTCCCTCCCCGCTACCCGCTAAGGGGGGTGCCGGCGATCTGTTCCAGGAGATAGCCGATCCCGTAGCCGATGCCGGAGGCAGCCAGGGCGATAGCCAGGAACTCCAGGCCCGCGCGGCCCCACGGTTGCCCGGCGAGCCGCCCCTTGAAGACGCCGACGCCGAAGAGGCACGCTCCCGCCAGCGCTACGGACAGCAGCAATGCCGCCTGCTGAGGCAGGACGAAGAAGGGCGTCAGGGGGATGATGCCCCCCAGAATGAAGGAGAGGGCCATGACGAGGGCGGCCTTGAGCGGGCGGTTGACGTCCGCCGTGCCCAGGCCCAGGACCTTCTCCTGGAACGTGGTGATGAAGACCGCCTTCTCTTGGTGGAGGAGCTTGACGATGCGGAAGCTCGCCTCCCGTGGCAGCCCTTCCCGATGGAGGGCCTGCAAGAGCCCCTCCTGGGCCAGGTAGGGCTCGGTTTCGACGAAGCGGGCCTCCTTCTCCAGCTCGTGATCGAAGATCTCTTTTTCCGCCTTAGAGGAGAGGTACGCGCCGGCCGCCATGGAGAACGCTCCCGAGAGGACGGCCGCGGCCCCAGCCATGAGGATGACGAAGCGGCTGGAGCCGGCGGCCTGCATCCCGGCCAGGAGACCCACCGTGCTGATCAACCCGTCCTGGATCCCGAAGACGAGCTCCCGGATGCGGCTCTTCGACTCAATCCGTTTTCGCTTTTCCTCCATGGGGAGCATGGTCTTTAAGTCAGGAGTCAGGAGTCAAGAGTCAGAAGAGATCTTCGCGATTAATACCGATTGACGAGGTCAAACGTCGGTTCTCCCGGCTTCCAGTCGGCCGGACACATCCTGTTCGTCCGAAGCGCCTGGAGGACGCGCAGCGTCTCTTCCACGCTCCGGCCCACGTTCATGTTGCAGGCCACGCTGTATTGGATGGTCCCTTCCGGGTCGATGAGGAACGTGGCGCGGAGGGCGACCCCTTCTTTGGGATGGAGGACATGGTAAGCGCGGCTCACGCTCTTGTCGGCGTCGCTGAGCAGCGGATAGGCGAGGCCGCCCAGCTCCTTGGCCCACGCCCTGTGGCTCTCCGCGGAATCGACGCTCACGCCGTAGATCTCCGCTCCTTCGGCCCGGAACGCGACCGCCTGCGCGCTGAACCCCACGACCTCCGTGGGGCAGACGAACGTGAAGTCGGCCGGGTAAAAGAAGAGGACCAGCCACTTCCCCCGCGCCTCCTTGAGCGTGTAGGTCCGGACGTGGTCCTGAAAGACGCCCGGCAGGGCGAACTCCGGTGCGGGATCCGCAATCGTCAGCATGGGCTCACGATCCTTCCTGCCAGGTCGTACAGATGGGACTGGGTGATCTCCACCTTGACGAAGTCGCCGGGTCGCGCAGACCCTTCCGTCAGATAGACGACGCCGTCCACCTCCGGCGCCTGGCCTTCCAATCTTCCTTCCAACAGGTACTCGGACTCCTCGGAGGGGCCGTCCACCAGCGCCTCCTGCACCGTGCCTACCAGAGCGCGGAGCTGTTTGCTGCGCCGGGCGGCTTGTTCCTCCATGAGCATGGCCCGCCGCTCCAGGGCGACTTCCGCCGGGACCGGATCGGGAAGCGCGGCCGCCGCCGTTCCCTCTTCGGAGGAGAAGGTGAAGACACCCAGGTGATCGAAGGCCGTCTCCTGGAGAAAACGCCGCAACGTCTCGAAGGCGGTTTCGTCCTCGCCGGGATGTCCGACCAGGACGGCCGTCCGCAGCGTGACACCGGGGACTTGCGTCCGGATCTGTTCGATGAATCGCGTGAGTTGATCCCGACTCCCTCCCCGTCGCATGAGCCGGAGGACCCGGTCGTCGACATGCTGGACGGGCATATCGAGGTAACGGCAGATCTTTGATTCCTCCGCCATGAGATCCAGCAGGGAGCGGCCGAACAGCAGCGGATAGAGGTAGAAGAGGCGAATCCAGCGGATCCCTGCGATCCGCGACAGGTCCCGGAGGAGGCGGAGGAGGAGATCCGGATCGCCCAGGTCCCGGCCATAGTGGGCCGTGTCCTGGGAGATCAGGTTCAGCTCCTTCACCCCTTCTTCGGCCAACCGCCCGGCCTCGGTCAGCAGGTCGGCGAGGGGGCGGCTCCGATGGGGACCCCGGAACGCAGGGATGGCGCAGAAAGCGCAGGTATGGTCGCACCCTTCGCTGAGCTTGAGATAGGCGGTATGGGGGCGGGAGACCCGCAGGCGGGGGAGCGCGGCCGTGGGGAGGAACCCTCCTTCGCGGATGAAGAGGCCCCGTAAAGGGGCGTGGCCCCCACGGGGCGTTCCGTTGAGTAGGGTGCGGCAGATTTCCCCGATCCGCGTATACTCGCCCATTCCCACGATGGCGTCGATCTCCGGCAGCTCTTTGAGAAGGTCTTCCCGGTACCGCTCGCCGAGGCACCCGGCCACGACGAGGGCGCGGCACCGCCCCCCTTTCTTTTGGCGGGCGAGCTCCAGGATGGCCTCGATCGATTCCTCTTTGGCGGCCTGGATGAAGCCGCAGGTGTTGACGAGGAGCAGGTCGGCCTCGGCTTCCCGGGGCGTGAGGTCGAACCCCTCTCGCTCGAGGAGGCCGAGGAGGACCTCCGTATCGACCTGATTCTTGGGACAGCCGAGGCTGACGACGCCGATCTTGGGGATCACGACTGTTCCTTTGGAGGGTTCGCCCTGGACGGGATCCGGCGGTAAGCTCGGACGGCGTACAGGAAGAGCGGATAAGTCAGGATCGCCGCCGCCGTGCCCAACAGGAGCGTGCCGGCGATAAAAGGGTAAAGGTAGGGCGCCAACTGCAGGGAGAAGTCGGTGAAAGAGAGGGCCTTCCACGGGATGGCGTGCACGTCGGCGGCGGGGCCTCCCATGAGCCAGAGGCCGAACCAGAGGGCGCCGCCGTAGATCGGAACGATCGTCCAGGGGTTGTTCACGAACGACCCCGCAATGGCGACCACCTTGTTGACGCGGAGGACCCAGGCGAGCAGCAGGATACTCACGGTGTGGAGGCCGAACCAGGGGGAGAAGCCGATGAACACGCCGATTGCAAAGGCCAGGGCGAGGCGGGCGGGCGGTTCATCCAGGCGACAGATGGCGACGAATCGATCTTTCATCCTTGCTGTCCAACCCATTCGATACCCTTACGCGTCAACGCATTATTGAACTTTGCAAAAGTAATAGGAATCATATTATTTCCATGGCAGTTTCGTGGCTCGGACGCATGACAAAAGCAACCGCTTGGAG
>JACRHK010000209.1 GCA_016217625.1 Nitrospirota bacterium | reverse complement strand
TACCCATCACCGCTACAATGCGGGGATCGGTTGCGCTGAGAAGCCGGCTGTCGGGTGGGTACTCGTAGGCCCTGACCTCCGGCTCCCGTTTTCTCACTTCCCGGACGGTTGCTGGATCTTGGAAGGCCGGTGTCCCGTCCCGGCGGTAGATTTCTATCTGCGACACGCCCGGAGCGCGTTGGACTTCCTGAAGAAACCGGCGGGCGAGGTCGGCACGGCCCTCCAGCATGACGCTGGGCAGCGCCCCCTCGATGGTGGAGGCCAGAAGCCGCGAGCGGACAAGGTTCTGCTTGAGGAGATCCTGAGTTTCGGTATAGATGGCCAACGTAATGAGGCCCCCGATACCGAGAATCAGGGGCGCCAGCGCGATGGCCAGGAGCTTAAACCCGATCCCCCGGCGGATCAGGGGGTCCCCGCTCTCAAACGCCCACGCATACGCATTCCATAGGGGGAGTTTCACGGTCTACTCCATCCAGCCACCAGCTATCAGCCGTCAGCGCTCAGCTTAAGAGGTGTTCCAGCTTCTTTCGCTGAAAGCTGAACGCTGACCGCTGAGTGCTGAGTGCTGTGAAAAGATCCTACTGTAGCGTCCGAACGATCTTCCGGGCCGCCTCGTAGTCCCGGTCGGTGACGCCGAGGAATCGGGGGTGCCGAAGGGCGTCCAGCGCCGACCGTCCCTTCTCGCTCTCATGGAGAGTGACTAGGAGGGTCTTCACTTGCTGAGCCATCTTCGGATCGACCCTGGGATGCACAGCAATCGTGACAGCGAGCGTGGAGGAAACTTGAACCAGGATCCGCAACTGCTCACGAACCTCGGGTGCCGCCAGGTGGAAGGAAGGGTAGCGGGTGATGCAGGCGTCGGCCAGGCCGCCCCGAACGGCCAGCAAGGCCGAGTCGTGGGAAACGACCTCTTTCCAGGTCACGTCACGCTTCGGATCGACCCCCTGCTCCTTCATCCGCGCCTTCATCAGGAGGGTCACCCAGGCCTGGGGAGAGGCGACCGCCACGGTTTTTCCCCGCAGATCCCCCATCTGTTGCAAGGGGGCGCCTTTCCGCACGACCAGCACGGAGGGCGTCTTCTCATCGGCCCTCACCAGAGGCTGATACCCTTGCTGATCATGCGCCCGGACGTAATGGTTCGGAGCGAGATAGACGACATCGTACTCCCCCCGAGCGACCCGCTCGAGAAAGGCGGAGAAGTTGGGAGCCGTCTTAAAGACAAAAGGGACGCCCGTCTCACGAGAGAGGTGATCCAGCAGGGGGGCGAACATCCCGGCCAGTTTCACGCTGCTTTGCACCGGCAGGACGCCGAACGTGAGCGTCCGACTCGGTGTTTCAGGGTCGGCTGAGACCGGGGACGCGGCTCCGGCAAGCGCGAGTAGAGGGACAAGCAGAACACGGAAATCAACGGTCACGGTTCCCCCTAGTTGTCAAACACGATGATACCAGAATTCGCGGGATCAATGCCTGCCCGCTTGTTTTTCGCTTCTGCCGATTCAGACGGCGGATGTCCTTGCGCTCTGAAGCCAGCGCATTGTTTTCGCCAGCCCTTCCCGGAGCGGCGTGATGGCGTAGCCGAGCTCGCGGATGGCCTTCTCCGAGGAATAGGCCCAGTCGTGTGTGTAAGCCTCAATCCCGCTGCGCGTGATCCTCACCTTGCCCCCGATGAGCCTCCCCTTCAGCTCCTCGAGGGTCGCCATCATGCGGACAATGCCGATTGGGATCGCCGCAAAGCGTATCGGCTTCCCCCGCATCGTTGCGACCAGACTCACCACATCCCTCACGGTCACGTTTACCCCACCCAGAATATAGCGCTCGCCCCTCCTCCCCTTCTCCATGGCGAGGAGATGGCCGCGCACGATGTCGTCAATGTATGCAAGGCTCACGCGCCCCTGCCCGGATCCGGGGAATGGGAAGCGAGTCCCCTTGGCCATCCTGGTGAGGAAAGCCCCTGCCGAATGCTCAAGTCCTCGGAGACCGGGGCCGTACACTAGCGAGGGCAGGACGGCTACCACATTCATGTCCTGGGTCGCGCACCGGTCCACGATCTCCTGCGCCCGGGCCTTGGTTCTGGCGTAATCGTTGAAGAACGGCGCGCGCCACGCGGCCGTCTCATCCGCCACTCGGCCGAAGGTGGGTCCGAGCGCCATGACCGTGGAGGTATAGACGACCCGCTCGACCCCCTCGGAGGCCGCCGCCTCCAGTATATGGCGCGTGCCGTCCACGTTCACCCGATCGAACTCGGACGGATCCCGCGCCCAGGGGGCGACCAGCGCACCCAGGTGATAGACCCGCCGGCACCCCTTCATCGCCTGATACGCGGCGGCCGGGTCTTCCAGCGCGCCCCGGCAGATCGTCACCCCCGGCCCCTCCAGGCCGGCCGCGTCGCTTCCGGGTCGTAGCAGCAAGCGAAGCGCCTCTCCCTGCGCCTTCAGCGCCTCCACCAGCGCCCGGCCGATGAACCCCGTTGCGCCCGTCACGAGGACGGAAAGTCCCGAGGAGACCACGTCCCTTTTCGGGATGCTCATGCGATTCGTCCCTCCCGCTCCAGCACGGCATCGACGGCTCCGAGGAGATCCCTCGCCACGAACGGCTTCTTGATGACCCCCGCCTTTGCCTTCGCCAGAAAGCGACGCGTCTCCGGGTTGGCCAGGTCGCCGGTGATAAAGACCAACCGGCGGACAAGCAGCGGGCAGTGCTCCAATAGAAAGCGGTAGAGGTCCACCCCGGTGATCTCCGGCATCCGGATGTCGCTGAGGACCACGTCGAAGGTCCGTTCGACCACGAGATCCAGGGCCGCTTGGCTGTTTTGGATCACGGCCACCTCGTGCCCGGCCTCCTCCAGGACGGCCCGACAGAGGTCACACACCGCCTGCTCATCATCGATGACCAGCACCCTCCCGCTCCGTGCTTTTGAGATCGGGGAAACCTCCGGCTCCCCGCCTGCCCCTGCCCCGATGTCCATCAGGGGGCCGGCAGGGACCGGGGGTCGTGAAGAGACGGGTTCTGCAATCGGCAGCGACAGGCTGAACGCCGTGCCTTCTCCCTCCCGGCTCCTGACCGAAATCTCCCCCCCGTGCGCCCGGATGATCCCGTAGGAGACGGCGAGGCCCAGTCCCGTCCCTTCCCCCACCTGCTTGGTGGTGAAGAAGGGGTCGAAGATCCGGGGGAGGATCTCGGACGGGATGCCGGGCCCGTCATCCGCGATGGTCAGCGCCACGCGCCCCTCCTCCCTCTGGGCCCTCGTGGTGAGGGTGATGGTGCCTGAGTGACGGGTCTCGGTGAGCGCCTGCTCGGCATTGAGGATGAGATTCAAGAGCACCTGTTGAATCTGCGAGGG
>JACRHK010000025.1 GCA_016217625.1 Nitrospirota bacterium | reverse complement strand
TCGCGCCGCTCCCGCCGGATCTCGTGCTCGAAGAACTCCCGCTGGGCCTTCGTGGAGAGGTAGGCGCCGATCGCCATGGAGAGGGCGCCGGCCACCACCTCGGCCAGGCCCGTGAGGAGGACCACCCGGGTCTGCATGACGGCGGCCGTCACGCCGGCCACAAAGCCGATGGTGGAGACCAGGCCGTCGTTCATTCCGAAGAGAACTTCCCGGATGAAGCGCCCCGTGGGGGTGTGCCAGGCCTCGTCGTGGTAGGGCTGCAGCAGGTTCACGCCGACCGCCGTTCCGCGCTGCTGATGACCTCGTGCATCTCAAAGACGTTGGGCCCCGCGAACATCTCCTTGGGCGGTCCGATGGACTCCGAACCCCGATGTCCATCGGGGCTTCGGAGGCGGTTCCGGTGGGCCTCCGCAAACTGGGGGCTCTCGGTCCACCGCTGGAAGTCCTCCGCCGTCTCCCAGTAGGTCAGCACGACGTAATAGTCCGATTGGATCGGCCGCAGGACCTCGTTCTTGATGAACCCCGGCATCGTATCGACCAGGTGCGCCCGGTTGCGGAAGCGCGCCTCGAAGGCCTCTTCCTGTCCCGGGGCTACCCGGATGCGGTTCGCCACGACAATCATCGCTTCTCCTCCAGTTGCGTCACGACCTCGCGCGCGGCCTCGCGCACATCGCGGTCTTGATCCAGGGCAACCCGCCGGCGCAAGGATTCCAGGGAACGCGGATTGCCCAACCTGCCCAACGCCTCCACGGCGCAGAACCGGACGCCGGCCACCTCATCCTCCAGGAGGCGGAGCAACCCGTCAAGCGCCTCGGCGGCGTGCAGGCGCCCCAACGCCCGGGCCGCCTCCGCCCGCACATTGGGGTCCTGATCGTCCAGGAGCGGCAGGAGCGCCTCGGCGGAGATCTCTCCCAGATCCCCCAGGACGCGGGCTGCCCGCCACCGGACATGGGCCGAGGAATCCTGGAGGCATGCGGCGAGGCGCGGGGCAATCTGCGCGGCGCGCAGCTCGCCCAGGGCCGCCACGGCGAAGTCCCGGACGCACCACACCGGATCCTCCAGCAGCGCCAGGAGCGGCTCCACGGCCCGCGCATCCCCCAGGCATCCCAGGGCATGGGCCGCCTGCTGGCGGACGCCCCACTCTTCGTCTTGCAAGCTTTGGATCAGCGGCTCCAGCGCCGTCCCGTCGCCGAGCGCGCCCAGGGACCGGGCCGCCTCCCGCCGGGAGGCAGGTGAGGGTGCGTTCAGATCCTCGATCAGATCGCGCAGGGTCGCCATCGTCTCGCAATGATCAGGATGCGGGGGACTCCACCCGTGCCCCTCGCACGGTGCTTAGATCTCGAGGATCGCCTTGCAGTTCAGACAGTGGTACCCTTCCTCCCCCTCACGGGGACAGTGCTCGGAGAGGTACCGGATGTCGTAGACGAACCCGCAGCGGGGACAGGTGATCGAGCTTTCCTGGTCTTTCCGCGGCGGCTTCTTCTCGGGTTTGCCATGCGGCCACTCGGCCATGTCATATCCTCTGCTCTCAGCATTCAGCCCATAAGGAAAGGCAGTGTTTCTCTTCTGACTTCTGACTTCTGACTTCTGACTTCTTTAGAATCACGCCGTCGTGGATCCCCCGCAAATATTCATCGCCTGCCCTGTCATCGCCGCCGCAGCCGGCGAGGCGAGATAGAGGACCAGAGCGGCGACCTCTTCCGCCTCCACGTACCGCTTGATGGGGACCGCCTCCAGGGCCTGTTGTTTGAACTCTTCCTGCGTGATCCCCATCACCGCGGCCGTCTCGCGCATCCCCTGCTCCGCCATGTCGGTCTCGACCCACCCCGGGCAGACGGCGTTGACCGTGATCCCGCGCTCCGCGACCTCCAGGGCCAGGGAGCGGGTGAATCCGATGACGCCGTGCTTGGAGGCGCAGTAGGCCGTGTAGCCGGGGACGCCGAACTTCCCCAGGACGGAGGAGAGGTTGATCACGCGGCCTCCCTCGCGCATCCATCGCAGGGTGGCGCGGGTCATCAGGTACATCCCGAGGAGGTTCGTCTCGATGATATCTCGCCAGAGGGCTTCGTTCTCCTGGTCGATGGGCGTCCGGCCCGACCGTCCCGCATTGTTCACCAGGATGTCCAGGTGTCCCCACTGTTTCACGGCGCGATCGACCAGATTCTCCACGTCGCGGCGGACCCGCACATCGCCGGGGATGGCCGACACCTGTCCCGCAAGCCCGGCCAGCTCGCGGGCAGCCGCTTCCAAGGGATGCGCCCGCCTCCCAGACAGGGCCACCTGCGCCCCTTCCGCAGCCAATGCCCGCGCGATGGCTCGGCCTATTCCCGTCCCCCCGCCGGTCACAATCGCCACTTTGCCTTTCAGGATCATCGTCTCTTGATCCTCCTCAAACCGAGGTAGACAGCAGGGTCGATTTCAAATTGCAAAATGCAAATTGAAAAATTCAAATTTGCACTTTGCATTTTACATTTTGCATTCGTCATTCCGCCAGCAACTTCCCCGCCTTCGCCCAGTTCTCCCGCGGCATTTCTTGGATCACCACATACGTCGCCTCCGGAGGCTTGGCCGCCACCCGCTGGAGCGTCTCCGTGATCTCCCTGGCGATCTGCGCCTTCTGATCCTTCGTCAGCGTTCCCGCCACCTGCACGTTCACGTAGGGCATGTCTCCTCCTTTACTTGGGATTAGGGATTAGAAGGATTAAAGGGGTAAAGGGTCGGGGGATAAAGGGTTAGGGGGTAAGGGATAGGGTTTCATTCTAGACCCTCTATGCTTATCCCCTACCCCCTAATCCCTACCCCTACAACAACACCGCCCCCTTGCTCCCCGACGTGACGAACCGGGCGTAGCGGGCGAGCCAACCGGTGGCGACCTTGGGAGGCGGCGGCGTCCAGGCCTCCCGGCGCCGCTGCAGCTCGTCCTCCGAAAGCCGAACCTCCAGCGTCCGCTTCTCCAGATCGAGGGCGATCCGGTCGCCGTCTCGCAGGAGGGCGATCGGCCCCCCTTCCGCCGCCTCGGGGGAGACGTGGCCGATGCAGGCCCCGCGCGTGCCGCCGGAGAACCGGCCGTCGGTAATGAGCGCCACCGATTCCCCCAGCCCCATCCCCATCACGTTGGACGTCGGCGCCAGCATCTCCTGCATCCCCGGCCCGCCCCGAGGACCCTCGTACCGGATCACGATGACATCGCCGGATTTGACCCGCCCGTCCAGGATCCCCGCGCACGCCTCCTCCTGCGACTCGAAGATCACGGCCGACCCTTCGAACTTCCACATCGCAGGACTGACAGCGGCCGTCTTCACCACGGCCCCCTCGGGCGCCAGGTTCCCGAACAGCACGGCCAATCCCCCCGTCTCGCTGTAGGGGCGATCGATGGGACGGATGACTTCGGGGTCGCGGATCGCCGCGCCTTTGATGTTCTGCCCCAGGGTTTTCAACGTTACCGTCTTCCGGCGAAGATGAAGCGCGCCCGGCTTCTTCGCCAGCTCGCTCAAGATGGCCGACACGCCGCCCGCCCGGTGGACATCCTCCATGTGATAACTGGAAGACGGCGCCACCTTGCAGAGCGTCGGCACGCGGTCGGCCACCCGGTTGATTCGCTCCAGAGGGTACTCCACGCCCGCCTCGTGGGCGATGGCCAGCGTGTGCAGTACCGTGTTCGTCGATCCCCCCATGGCGACATCCAGGGCGAAGGCGTTGTCGATCGCCTCGGCCGTCACGATGTCGCGGGGCTTCAGGTCCGCCGCCACGAGCTTGAGGACCTGCCGGGCCGCCTTCTTGACCAGCTTCTTCCGCGCCGGGTCAATGGCCAGGATGGTCCCGTTCTCCGGC
>JACRHK010000024.1 GCA_016217625.1 Nitrospirota bacterium | reverse complement strand
GACCTGGCTTTTGAATACGTCAAAGGTAACTGACATAACAGTTGATTCAGCCTCGTGGAGCCGGCTTTGCAGTGTACTGCTTGACAGGGTTCTGTCCACACCTGTATTCAGCAATAAATTGAGGTCAAAGATATCTCTTGCCTGTGTAGCGCTTCTGGTTATGAGCGCTTCTACTTTCTGCTCATAAGCGCTATGGCTGTCATAATGATTGGACATAATAGGTGAGATATTGTAGTTTCTCACCAGTTCTGAATCTACTGCTTCAAATACAGCGATTTCCTTCATCCCTCGTCTTGAAAACTCTATTTTAGTGGGGAGCATTACGTCTGACCCTGCGACAGTTAGCCCTGCTTTCCAGCGCTGGGTTGTTTCGGTCTGTTTTGGCTCAGACCAGCGGCCAATCGTAATGCCGTGGACCTGTAGGATTTGCACAAAGGGTTTTGACCTCAGAATGCCCGAAACAGTGTCCTGAAGTTTGTCTTTGGGTATATCATGGATGTCTATATCCATGTCCTCTGAATAGCGGATGCTTTTCAGATAAAAACGGAGGTTACAGCCTCCTTTCAGGGCATAGAACCGCTTATCCAGTTTCCGTCCCAACTGATCAAGAAAGAGCAGATGAAACAGCTCCACATATTGCATAGAAGTATATTTGTTCATTTTCCGGACTCCTTGTATTCATATTCATAATACCTATAGTTGTCATATATGTCAACTATGAGTATTATATTTGGCAGATCGTCTTTTCTATAGAATAAGAGCGGCAA
Source organism: Nitrospirota bacterium (assembly GCA_016217625.1). Classification (GTDB taxonomy): domain Bacteria; phylum Nitrospirota; class RBG-16-64-22; order JACRHK01; family JACRHK01; genus JACRHK01. Next base: position 5,378 of record JACRHK010000024.1, on the reverse strand, counting down.
GAACGGGGTCAGGTCTATTTTCTTGACATGCGGTGTCCGTGTAGGATAGGGTTGGACCATGGCCCGTCCGTTGCGCATCCAATACCCCGGGGCGTGCTATCACGTCACCAGCCGAGGGAATGAGCGGAAAGCCGTCTTCTCCGACGCCCGCGACCGGGACGACTTGCTTCAACGGCTTTCGGGGTTGGCCGAGGCGGGGGCCTTGCGGGTATACGCGTGGGCCCTGCTGCCCAATCATTTCCATCGGGCGCGCACAGCAGCGCGCCGGCGAGCGAAGTGTTAGACCACACCCAAGAGGCAAGGGGCGCTTGCATCGTCCGCCAAGGGAGGCTATACTAATGCCTATGCGCTGGCAGGATCGCATTACCATCACTCCCGGGGTTCGAAGCGGAAAACCCCGCATCAAGGGAACCCGCATGACCGTGTACGACATCCTCGAATACCTCGCCGGCGGGATGACCGAAGCCCAGATCCTCGCCGATTTTCCGGACCTCACGGCGGAAGACCTCCGCGCCTGCCTGGCCTTTGCTGCCGCCCGCGAGCGTCGGCTCGCGAGTTCCTCAGCGGCGTGAAGCTGTTTTTTGGCGAGAACCTGAGCCCCAAGCTCGTCCAAGCTCTCGAACCGGAGTATCCGGGTAGTGCCCATGTTCGCGCGCTTGGCCTGCGGGGCGCGACAGACGCCGTGATCTGGGAACGGGCGCGGCAAGACGCGTATGCGATCGTCTCCAAAGACAACGACTTCCGACAGCTCAGTTTCCTCCACGGCGCTCCACCCAAGGTCATCTGGCTGTCGGTTGGCAATGCCGGGACAGAGACCATCCTTTATTGGGGACCCGGCCGTTTGGGTTTGTCAAGGCGGAGTCCTCCTCGTGACGGTGTTTTCCTCGTGAACCCCGTTACTCCCCGCCATGTCGAAGACTCGACTCTACGAGAATGGCGGGGTTTCTCGGTACGAGTCGATCCCGACTTCCAAAGGAAGCGATTTCGAATACACCACTCCTCCCCGGCCTGCCCCGATAGAAGCGCAGCTTCCCACGGGGCCTGAAGGCAGGGGCTTCCTGGGAGGAACGGGGTGAAAGGGGACCCCTGTGAGAACACCCTGAAGGGCCTTACTTCCCTTTCTTCCTGGAAAGCCAGTCTCCCAGGGACGGTGAAGCCTTCTTCGCCCCCAGCGCCTCCAGTTCCTTGAGGGCGGCGGGGTGCTCGGGCTCCCAGTTGAGGGCTTCCTGGAACTGCGTGACGGCCCGGCTGTGCAGGCCCGCCTTGCCGTAGATCTTCCCCATCAGGACATGGTGCTCGGCGTTGGTCGGCTCCAGCGCAATCGCCTTCCGGCAGGCCTCTTCGGCCTGGTGCAGCCGCCCGGGAATCTGGGACTGGGCGCGGGCGAGGGAGGCCTGATACACCGCGTTATCGGGGTTCATCCGCGCGGCCCATTTGAAGAATTCCTCCGCCCCCCAATAGTTCCCCTTCTGGAACTCGTCTTTTCCCCGGAGGAACTGCTCCTGGGCCTGTCGGGTGGAATAAGCGGCTCCCCGATCCTCCTCCCCCGAACGGGAGGTGCGCGCCACATCGTAGGACTTTCGCTTTGCCCGGTCGTTGAGCACGTGATAGGCCGCCGCAATGGCGGTAAAGATCTCTCCGGCGAGCAGTTTGATCTCCGACGCAGCATGTTGGTAGCGGTCGGGATGATAGCTCTTCGCGAGCCGGAGGTAGGCCCGGCGGATCTCCTTGGCGGATGTCGAGGGCTTGACGCCCAACGTGACGTAGTGATCCTGCCCTTTCAAGGTCCGGAGCGCCTTGCGGAGATCCTCCAGAAGCTCCGGATCGGCAAGAGTGGCAGGTGTCTCTGGCGCCTCTTGCTCGATCTCTTCCAACCCGGAGGAAAGTTGAGAGTCCAGAACTCCTGACTCCTGACTCTTGACTCCTGACTCCGCCTCGATACAGCCCAGATGGATCAGGAAATAGACGGCCTTGTACGCCTCGTAGTCCATCAGTCCCGAGGCGCTGCAGACCTCCCGGAGCGTCTTTCCGCCATCGGTGAGGGCCAAGATCCGTTGTTCCGCCTCCTCCAGGGGGTACTCCTCCGCGCGCGAGGCATTCGTCCTCCGGAGCAGGCTCTCCGGCTTGGGGAGGCCCTGGCGGAAGCGGGTGAAGTCCTGGACCGTTCGGATCCCTTCGACCAGGAGACGGCGGAAGGGAACGGGAAGGGTCAGCACGTCGGTGGGCAGCTCCCCCTGAAAGAAGTTGTAGTCGCCCTCCTCCCACAGGAAGATCCCCTTGGCAATCTCCGCGATCTGCAGTCGAAGCCCTTGGAAGAGGTCTTTGGGCGTCAGGTACCCCAGCTCGACGAGGATCGCGCCTTGCTGCTTCCCCGTCTCTTTCAGCAAGGCGACGGAGCGGTCATATTGTTCGACCGTAATCTTCCCCGCCTTGACCAGGAACTCTCCCAGCCGGTCGTCATCATAGTTCGAGGTCGCGTAGATGACCTCCCCCTCCCGGAAGAAGACCCGCTTGCGTACTTCTCCCCGGCTGAGCGAGAGCGTCCCTGTTTGCCGGTCGGCGTGGAGCGACCGGAGCAGCAGGGGGTACGGGTACTGCCGGAGCGTCCCCGATAAGGGAATCTGGTCCATCAAGCGCCTCCGATTCGGGATGGGACGATTATACAGCGACCCGGGGGCGGCGCACAAGGAGGGAGTATATCAAGAAGGCAGAATGCAAAATGTAAAATGTAAATTGCAAAATTTTGCATTTTAAACTTTGCAATTTGCAATAAAGGATTTTGGGGGGTGTTGCATTCCCCCTGGACACTGCCTATAATATGGGCAAGATGCGGACCGTATTCGACAACCTCCGGCTGCAGACCAAGCTGTTGCTGATGATGGTCTTGCTGTCGCTGCTGATGCTGCTGACCCTTTTTGTCGTCTATACCCACAGCGAGCGGCAGCTCATCGAGGAGGTTGAGAGCCATACGGCGGATCTGACCAAGGCCATCCAGGTGAGCGTGGAGCAGCTCACGACCGAAGGGAAGACGTCGGAGGACCGCCTCCAGGCATACCTCCAACGGCTCCAACAGCGCGGCGTGAAGGAGGTCTCGCTCCTGTCCAGCGAGCAGGAGGTGATCGCCAGCACCAACCCCCGGCGGATCGGCTCGAAGCTGGACGCCAAGCGCAAGGACCTCCTCATCACGGCCCGCCTGGGGGAGGACGCGGGGCCCGGCGCCTCCCGCAAGACCTATAACGTCATCCTCCCCGTCGTCGTCGGCGACGAGAAAATGGGGTATGTGCACATCACGATGCTGCTGGACGACTTCACGGAGCTCCTGAGGTCCAACAACCTCAAACGCCTCGCGGCGACGATCTTCGTCTTCGCGCTGGGGATGTCCGTCTCCCTCTACCTCTCCTGGCGCTATACCCGACCGATTCATCAAGTGGTCGCGGCGGACAAGCAGGTGGCGGCGGGCAACCTCTCCCGCACGCTCACTTCCGGGCGCAGGGACGAGATCGGCGAACTGACGGAGAGCTTCAACGAGATGGTGGAACGCCTCCGGATGAACCGCGAGCTGGAGAGCCGCCTCCATCAGGCCGAGCATTTCTCGTCCATCGGCCAGCTCGCCGGCGGCATCGCCCACGAGATCCGCAACCCGCTGAACTTCATCAACCTCTCCATCGACCATCTGAAAAATAAGTTCGCTCCGACCGACCCGGAGGCCGGGCGCCAGTTCCTGTCCCTGATCCGCTCGGTGAAAGAGGAGGTGCACCGTCTCAACGTAATGGTGGAGAACTTCCTCCAGTACGGCAAGCCCCTGAAGCTGCAGTTGCAACCGACCTTTCTGGCTGACCTGATCAAGGAGACCCTGGCGTTGGCCTTCGAGAAGGCCGCCGAGCAGCAGGTGGCGATCGAAGAGGCGGTCGAAGGGTCGGCCGTTCCCGTGCAGATGGACGCCCGGCAGGTTAAGACCTGCCTGATGAACGTCGTCCTGAACGCGCTCCAGGCCATGCCCCACGGCGGGCAGATGACCCTCCGGACCACGTATGACCATGCCGGGCAGCGGGTCGCCATCGCCTGCCGCGATACGGGAGGGGGCATCCCTCCGGAGGCCATCGAGAAGGTCTTCGAGCCGTACTTCACGACCAAGCAGGCAGGCATCGGCCTCGGCCTGGCGCTCACCAAGAAGATCCTGCTGGAGCACGGCGGCGACATCCTGCTGGAGAGCCGTCCGGGCGAGGGGACCACGGCGACCCTCTACCTGCCCTTTGGGAACGGCGCGCAGCCGCCCGCCGCGGCGGGCGACCGGATCGAGGGATCCCTGCAAGAAATGGACGGGGCATGATTCGGGGCAACATCCTGGTCGTGGACGACGAGCGCTCCCAGCGGGAGATCCTCCGGGCGATCCTCCGCGAGGAGGGGTACGAGGTGGCGGCCGCATCCGGAGGGGCCGAGGCCCTCCGGATGGCCGAAGAGGCCGCCTTCGACCTCGTCCTCACGGATTTAAAGATGCCCGATCTGGACGGTTTAGGTCTGCTCACCCGCCTGCAGGCTGCCCACCCCACCCTCCGGGTCATCATCATGACGGCCCACGGCACCATCGACTCTGCCGTAGAGGCGATGCGGCGGGGGGCGTTCCACTACCTGACCAAGCCCCTGGAGCGCGACGCGCTGGTGCTGCTGGTGGAGCGGGCCTTCGAGCAGATCCGCCTCGTCCGTGAGAACCTCTTGCTCCAGGAGGAGCTGCAGGAGCGCTTCCGGATCGAGAACCTGGTCGGCAGGCACAAGTCGATGCAGGAGGTCTTCCGGATGATCCGCATGGTCGCGCCCACGGCCTCTACCGTGCTGATCCGGGGGGAAAGCGGCACGGGGAAGGAGCTGGTGGCCCGCGCGATCCACTACAACTCGCCGCGGAAGGACAAGCCCTTTCGGGCGATCAACTGCGCGGCCATCCCGGAGACCCTGCTGGAGTCGGAGCTGTTCGGTTACGAGAAGGGGGCCTTCACCGGCGCGACGACCCGCGGAATCGGCCTCTTCGAGGCGGCCCACGGCGGGACCCTCTTCCTCGACGAGATCGGCGACATGGCCCTGCCGCTGCAGTCCAAGATCCTGCGGGTCCTCCAGGAAATGGAGATCCGCCGGATCGGGGGAAAGGCGGACATCCCGGTGGATGTCCGGATCCTGGCTGCCTCCAACAAAGACCTCGAGGAGGAGATGCGTCAGGGCCGGTTCCGAAAGGACCTCTACTACCGCCTGAACGTGATCAGCTTCGCCCTGCCGCCGCTCCGGGAACGGGCCTCGGACATCCCGGAGTTGGCGGCCCACTTCGTCGAGAAGCATGCCCAGGCCGTGGGGAAACCGATCAAGTCCATCAGCCCGGAGGCGCTCCGGGT
>JACRHK010000023.1 GCA_016217625.1 Nitrospirota bacterium | reverse complement strand
TTCGTCACATCGACGATATTATTGATCGCCCGAAGACCCACCGCCTCCAGGCGGCGTTGCATCCGGAAGGGAGCAGGTCCGACACGGACCCCCCGCACGACGCGGGCCGCGTAGCGCGGGCAGCCTTCAGTGTCGGCGATCTCGACAGCGACCTGTCGGGCGATCGGGTCCCCCTCCTCCACCAGATCCGACGGAGGTTCCCTGAGGGGCGCCCCCGTGAGGGCCGCAACCTCCCGCGCGATCCCTAGGACGGAGAGGCAGTCGCCGCGGTTGGGCGTCACACTGATCGTCAGGATGACGTCCCGCAACAGCGGTGCCAGCTTCGTGCCCGCCGCCAGGTCGTCGGGGAGGATCCAGATCCCCTCGGAGGACTCGGCCAGACCCAGCTCCTTCTCCGAGCAGATCATCCCTTGGGAGATCTCCCCGCGAAACTTTCCCTTCCGGATGACCGTCCCATCGGGCAGGCGGGCCCCCACGCGCGCGAGAGGGATTTTGATCCCCGGCCTGACATTGGACGCCCCGCAGACCACCTCGACGGTTTCGCCGGCCGCCTCCACCCGGCAGAGAGTCAGCTTGTCGGCACCGGGATGGGGGCGGGTCTCCCGCACTGCCCCCACGACGACCCCTTCGATCCCTTCCCCGAAGCGCTCGATCCCCTCAACCTCCAGCCCGGCTTGGGTGAGGCGGTCGGCCAGCTCTTCAGGCGAGAGGCCGGGGTCGATGAATTCCTTGAGCCAGTTGAGGGAGAGTCGCATGTGAACCAGCCATCAGCCGTCAGCATTCAGCCATCAGCTTCCAGTGGACTTGGGGTCAGGTTTTGCCGAAAGCTGATTGCTGAGAGCTGAACGCTAAAATTGTTTCAAAAACCTCAGGTCGTTGTCGAAAAACAGCCGGATGTCATCGATTCCGCACTTGAGCATGGCGATCCGCTCTACCCCCATCCCGAAGGCAAACCCCGTGTACCGCTCGGGATCATACCGCACGGCCTCAAAGACGGCGGGGTTGATCATCCCCGCGCCCAGGATCTCGACCCACCCCGACTGCTTGCAGACCCGGCACCCCTCCCCGCTCGGCAGGCGGGCGCTCCCCCCGCAGAGGATGCACCGGATATCCACCTCGGCACTCGGCTCGGTGAACGGGAAGAAGCTCGGCCGGAACCGCACGCCGGTCTCCGCCCCGAAACACTGATGCACAAAGGTCTCCAACGTCCCCTTGAGGTCGCTCATCCGCACCCCCTCATCCACGTAGAACCCCTCTACCTGGTGGAACATCGGCGCATGGGAGATGTCGGCATCGCACCGGTACACTTTCCCGGGTGAGATGATGCGGAGGGGGGGGCGGGTGCGCTCCATGACGCGGATCTGGACGGGCGAGGTATGCGTCCGGAGGACGACCTCGTCGCTGACATAGAAGGTGTCCTGCATGTCGCGGGCGGGGTGGTCGCGGGGGATGTTCAAAGCCTCGAAGTTGTAGAAGTCCAGCTCGACCTCCGGCCCTTCGGCGACTATGAAGCCGAGTCCGTGGAAGATCTCAACGATCTCCTGCAAGGTCTGGGTGATCGGATGGAGGTGCCCCAAGGTAGGCGCCGTGCCGGGCAGCGTGATGTCCGCGGCCTCGGACTGCAACCGTGCTGCGAACTCCCGGCGCCGGAGCGTTTCTCCCCGCTCGGCCAGCCGCGCTTCCAGCCGCGCCTTGCAGGCGTTGGCGAGCTGCCCCAAAGCCGGCCGGTCCGCCGGCGGCAGCGCGCCGATTTCCCGGAGGATCTGGGTCAGCGCCCCCCTGCGCCCCAGATAGCGGACGCGGAGATCCTCCAGGAGACTCCCCTCCGATGCCCCTTCGATCAGACGCCGGGCTTCAGCCTCTACATCGGCGATCTGTTGCTTCAGCGCCTCTACGCTCACCGGAAGCTCCGGAAATGAGAAAGAAAAGGCGGGTGAAGCGCACCCGCCGTTCTTGAGAGCAAGGATGAGGGGGTAGGGGGCAGGTTCTTCCCCTTTGTCCTTAATCCCTACCCCCTAATCCGTACCCCCAGATTAGGCGGCCGTCGCGCTGCCGCTCTTCGGCGCCGCTTCCGCCGCCACCGCGGCCAGCCGGGCAAACCCGGCCGGCTCCGAGACCGCCATCTCGGCCAAGACCTTCCGGTCGACGGTCACCCCGGCCCGCTTGAGCCCAATCATCAAGCGGCTATAGGAGAGGCCGTGCGCTCTCGCCGCCGCGTTGATCCGGGCAATCCAGAGCCGGCGGAAGTCCCGTTTCTTGTTGCGCCGATCCCGGTAGGCGTACCGAAGCGCCCGATCTACCGCCTCCTTCGCCGTGCGGAAGAGGCGGCTTCTCCCTCCATAGAACCCTTTCGCCTGTTTCAACACCGCCTTCCGACGCGCCCTGGCTGTCGTTCCCCGTTTCACCCGTGGCATGATAGCACTCCTTGTTTGAAGCCGTCAGCAGTCAGCATTCAACAAAAGGCTGATAGCTGACCGCTGAACGCTGATCGCTTTATTAATCGTACGGCAGCAACCGCCGCATCTGCTTCCCTTCCGCGCCTGTCACCAGGGTCTCTGTTTTGAGCCGCCGCATCCGACGGGAAGATTTCCCCGTCAGGAGGTGCCTAGCCGAACTCCGTCTCCTGGCAATCTTTCCGCTCCCCGTGCGCTTCAGCCGCTTCGCGGCCCCCCGGTGCGTCTTGAGTTTCTGTTTCGCCACGTTCCCTCCTCTTGACTTAATGACTCATTGACTCAATGCCTCATTGACTTATTGACTCATTGACCCATTGACTATTTATTTCTTCGCAACCGCCACGAGAATCATGCTCATGTTGTTCCCTTCCAACCGGGGAGGCTGCTCCACCTTTGCCGCGCCCTGGAACTCTTCGGCAAGGTGATCCAGCAGGATCTTCCCCTTATTGGGGTACGCCATTTCCCGCCCTCGGAACATCACCGTCACCTTGACCTTGTGCCCCTCCTCCAAGAAGTTGCGGATATGGCGCGCCTTGAAGTCGAGGTCGTGTTTACCCGTCCGCGGCCGGAGCTTCACCTCCTTGACCAGGGTGACCTTCTGATGCAAACGCGACTGGTGCTGGCGCTTGCTCTGCTCGTATTTGTACTTGCCGAAGTCGATGATCCGGCAGACGGGCGGGGTAGCTGTGGGCGCCACCTCCACGAGATCGAGCGCCGCCTCGGCGGCCCGCTGCATGGCCTCCGCGATCGGGAGAACCCCGATCTGGGCGCCGTTGGCGTCAATCACCCGCACCTCTTTCGCCTGGATCTCCCTGTTTACCCTGGTCTTCTTGCCGGCGATTCTCAATCACCCCCTTCAGAAAAAATCCGAAATTCGAAATTCGAAATCCGAAATCCTATTCTTCGCGCCCCGTTTCTCCCTGCAACTGCGCCAAGAACGCCTCTGCCGCGATGGCTCCCAGGTCTTTCCCCTCGCGGGTCCGGAGCGCGACGCTTCCCTGCGCCACCTCCCGGTCCCCCACCACCGCGATGTAAGGGACTTTCGCGAGGGTCGCCTCCCGGATCTTCAGGCCGATCTTTTCGTTCCGCACATCGGCCTGCGCGCGGATCCCGCCGGCCCGCAGCCGGGCCGCCACTTGCTCGGCATACCCGACCTGACGGTCGGTGATGGTGGACACGACGACCTGCACCGGCGCCAGCCAGAGCGGGAACGCCCCCCCGTAATGCTCGAGGAGGATGCCGAAGTACCGCTCCAGCGACCCCATCAGGGCCCGGTGGATCATGAAGGGATAATGGCGCCCCCCGTCTTCTCCCACGAAGGACAGACCAAAGCGCTCCGGCAGATTGAAGTCGAACTGAATCGTCCCGCACTGCCACGGCCGTCCGAAGCAATCTTTAATCTTCAGGTCGATCTTCGGACCGTAGAAGGCCCCTCCCCCCTCATCCACGCGGTAGGGAAGCCCGGTCTCCTTGAGCCCTTTCTCCAACGCCCGCGTCGCCCGTTCCCAGTCTTCCAGCCGCCCCACCGCCTTCTCAGGCCGGGTGGAGAGGTAGAGGTCGTACTCGGCGAACCCGAACCGGCGATACACCCGGAAGCTGAACTCCAGCGCCCGCCGGATCTCCTCCTCCACCTGATCGGGCGTGCAGAAGATGTGGGCATCGTCCTGCGTGAAGCCCCGAACCCGCATGAGGCCGTGCAGCACCCCCGACCGCTCGAAACGGTACACCGTCCCCAGCTCGGCCCACCGGAGCGGCAGATCGCGGTAGCTCCGGATCTTGGACCGGTAGATCTGGATGTGGAACGGGCAGTTCATCGGCTTGATCTGATAATCCACCCCCTCCACGCCCATCGGCGCGAACATGTTCTCCCGGAAGAACTCCGTGTGCCCCGACGTCCGCCAGAGATCGACTCGCGCCAGGTGGGGCGAATAGACCAGCTCGTAGCCGCGCCGGAGGTGCTCCTCGCGCCAGTAGTCCTCGATGACCTTGCGGACCATCGCCCCCTTGGGGTGCCAGAGGATCAACCCGGCGCCGATCTCTTCCTGGACGCTGAAGAGGTCCAGCTCGCGCCCCAGACGGCGGTGGTCCCGCCGCTTCATCTCCTCCAGCCGGGCCAGGTGGGCCTCCAGCGCCGCGGCGTCCGGGAAGGAGGTCCCGTAGATCCGCTGGAGCATCCGGTTCCGTTCATCCCCCCGCCAGTAGGCCCCGGCGATGGAGAGGAGCTTGAAGGCGCCGATCTTCCCGGTCGAGGGCAGATGCGGTCCCCGGCAGAGGTCCACGAACTCCCCCTGCCGATAGCAGGAGATCGCGTCCCCCGCGGCCACCCCTTCGATGATCTCGACCTTGTAGTCCTCCCCCAGTCGGCGAAACAGGGCCAGGGCCTCTTCCCGCGGCAGCTCAGCCCGCTCGATCGGGTAATCCGCCGCCGCGATCTCCGCCATCTTGGCTTCAATGCGGGCAAGGTCCTCGGGGGTCAGCGTCCGCGGGAGATCGATGTCGTAATAGAACCCGTGCTCGATGGGCGGTCCCACGGCCAGCTTGGCCTCGGGGAAGAGGGCCTTCACCGCCTGGGCGAGCAGGTGCGCGGAGGAATGCCGGTAGACCTCCTCCCCCTCCGGCGTGGCGAAGGAGAGGAACTCCACCCGGCTGTCTTCCCATACGGGGGTTTTTAAATCGACCACGCGCCCGCTGACCTTCCCCGCCACCGCCTGCGCCGCCAAGGCCGGATCGAGCCCGGCGGCCAGATCGAGCAGCGTCGTGCCCCGGGGGACCCGTCGCTCCGACCGATCCGGGAAGGTCACCACCACGTCGGAATGCCGCGGTGTGGTCCGATCCGCATCCACGGCCAACATGCGCGCCTCCAAAATAGGAAAGGCATCACAGGAACGCTGCGTCGCCGATGATGCCTCTCCCGAAATCCATTGCGTCTTCAAGCGAACGCGATTCGAATGGGCTCCCACCCTTTCTCAATGCCATGGGGTGATTGGTGAGCGGTGATCTGGTGAGCAGTAAAACTTATCACCACTCACTCGTCACCAATCACCCTTGACTCTTCCATGGTAGGCACGGGCGGTATCGAACCGCCGACCTCTACCGTGTCAAGGTAGCGCTCTCCCACTGAGCTACGCGCCTGGATGTTCCCGTATCCTGTTGAATTTTATGCATGAGCGGCCAACTTGTCAAGGAAATTATTGCCTCATTGCCTCACTGACTTATTGACTTATTGACCCATTGACTTATTGCCTCATTGACTCATTGACTTCATGACTTACGGGACTGTCGTTCCATGGGAATCCGAAGCTCCCGGATCTTTTTGCGGAGCGTGTTGCGATTGATCCCCAGCAACTCCGCGGCGCGCACCTGGTTGCCCCGCGTCTGCCGGAGCGCGAGGGCGATGAGCGTCCGCTCCACTCGATCGAGGACCATCCCGTAAAGGGCGCTGTCGCCCACCTGCTCCATCTTCTCCAGCAGGGGGGCCAGGCTCCGCTCCAGGTACTCCTCCAGTCCGACTCCAGATTCCAGACTCCGGACTTCGGACCTAGGACTTTGGACTACCGCCTCCTGAATCTGCGCGGGGAGCGCCTCCGGAAGGATATCCGTGCCGGTCGACAGCACCATCGCCCGCTTCATCGTGTTCTCCAGCTCCCGCACATTCCCCGGCCAGTCATATCGGAGAAGCAGGTCCAACGCTTCCGGCGCGATCCGCGTCCCCTCCCACTCGCACTCCCGACGGTGCCGCTTCAGGAAATAGTCCACCAGCACAGGGATGTCCTCCCTCCGCTCCCGGAGCGGCGGCAGAAGGATCGGCACGACGTTCAGGCGGTAGTAGAGATCCTCGCGGAAGCGGTGCTCCCGGATTGCCTTTTCCAGATCCTGGTGGGTGGCGGCGATGACCCGGACGTTGACCCGGGTCGGCTCATGCCCCCCCACGCGCTCGAACACCTTCTCCTGCAGGAACCAGAGGATCTTCGCCTGCAGGCGCAGGTCCATGTCGCCGATCTCGTCCAGAAACACGGTCCCGGCGTCGGCCATCTCGAACTTCCCGATCTTCTGGGCCGTGGCGCCCGTGAAGGCCCCCCTCTCGTGTCCGAAGAGTTCGGACTCTAGCAGATCCGAGGGGATGGCGGTCGTCTTGACCGTGATGAACGGCTGTTGGGCCCGGCGGCTGTTTGCGTGAATGGCGCGGGCGACCAGCTCCTTCCCCGTGCCGCTCTCCCCGCGGATGAGGACAGTGACCTCCTTCTCCGCCACCCGCCCCATCAGCTTGTAGACCTCGCGCATCCGCGGGCTTCGGCCGATGATCTCCACTTCCCCGGGAATCTCACCGGGACTTTCCATCGGCTGAGGGCTGAGCGTTGATTGCTGATCGCCGGCCGTCACGCGGGCCCGGGCGACCATCCGGAGGATCTCATCGACATCAAACGGCTTCGTGATGTAGTCGAAGGCCCCCTGCTTCATCGCCTCCAGGGCGTTCCGCATCGTCGCCTGGGCGGTCATCACGATGACCCGCGCCTCCTTCCGGATCTCCCGGATCTGCAGCAGCGCTTCCAGCCCGCTCATCCCCGGCAGACGGATATCCAGCAAGACGACGGGATACTCCCGGCTCTGCAGGGCCCGCAGCGCCTCACGGGCGTCGGCCGCCCGGTCGACCTGATACCCCTCCTGCTCCAGCGCGCGCCGCAGAACCCAGCAAATGCTGTCGTCGTCGTCGACGATTAAAATACGATCAGCCATTACGGTCGCTGCGCTCCATGGGAAATTGGAAATTGAAGATTGAAGATTTTAAATTGTTTTGCATTCCGCATTTTGCATTTTGCATTTTGCATTTTGCAATTTGCCTTGCATCGTGGTCGCTATTCCATCCACATCGGCAGCGCGACCCAGAAGACCGCGCCCCCGTCTGCGGGGGTCTCCACCTTCAGCAACCCCTGATGTTCGTGGACGATCTGATAGGCGATGGCCAGCCCCAGCCCCACGCCCTTCCTCTTCGTGGTGAAGAAGGGGGTGAAGATGTCGCGCCGGATCGCCTCGGGGATGCCGGGCCCCGTGTCGGCCACGCCGACCTGGATGAGCTTCCGGCACTCCCCCTCGTGCCGGATGGTGGCGAAGGGGTCGGCCAGCCGCGTCAGGACCGTCAGCCGCCCCCCCTCGGGCATCGCCTCCAGGGCATTGCGGATCACGTTCAGAAACACCTGGACGAGCGACCCCTCGTTGCCGCGGACCGGCGGGAGGCTGGGGTCGTATTCCCGCGCGATCTCGACTCCCTGCTCGCGGGCCACGACCTCCTGGAGGCGGAGCACCCGGTCGAGCAGATGGTGAATGTTCAGGCCGCCGTATTCCTGCTCCGCGGGACGCCCCAGCGCCAGGAGCCCCTCGACGATGCCGTTGAGCCGGTCGGCCTCCTGGACGATAACCTCCGCGTACTCCCCAAGTGAGGACCCCCCGACCTCCTTCCGAAGGAGTTGGGCGGCCCCCCGGATCCCCGCCAGCGGGTTCTTGATCTCATGGGCCATCCCGGCCGCCAGCACGCCCAACGAGGCGAGCTTCTCCGCACGGACGATCTGATCCTCCAGCTCCCGGACCTTCCCCTGCTCGCGCAGGACCACCACGGCTCCCGTTCCCTTTCCCTCGGGCTCCGCAAGCAGGGTCGTGGCGATCCCCACGGGGACCTGCCCGCCGTCGGGGTAGCGGAAGACCGCATCGTGGTCGGCGAATGACCGGCCCGTTTCGATCGTCTCTTCCAGGAACCGGAGGAGATGGTGATTGTCGGGAAAGACCTCCGCGAACAGGCGGCCGATGAGTTCCTGCGCCTTCCGACGGGTGAGTCCCTCCGCGGCGCGATTGACCAGGGTGATCCGCAACCGGCTGTCCACGGCCACCACCCCGTCGAGGATGCTGGACAGGATGTTCTCCTCAAGGACGGAGGCGCCCCGCGCTTCGGGTAAATCCCCTCTCCCCCCCTTTACAAAAGGGGGGTCAGGAGGGATGTTCTCAGGCGCGGAGCGTTTTTTCGCCTCACGTCTCACGCCCTTCAATCCAACACTCCAGCTTATCCCCTCTCCCCTTGGGGGAGAGGGAGGAGAAGGGTGAGGGGTTGCCTTGCGCCTCCTCCCCCTTGATGCGGGAGCACGGAAGGCACGTCGCGGAAGGAGTCGACCTGCTGGACCATGTGGCTGAAGGGAAGGGTGTCCACTTCGTGGCTCCAGGGACGGTGGTTGGGGATGTAGACGGCGCGCAAGCCGTTGCCCACGGCCGGCCGGATGTCGGAGCGGATGGAGTCGCCGATTACCCAAGTCCGGTCCCGCTCGAATCCGCACTCCCTGAGAAGGCGGGCGTAGGTGGGCGCATCCTTCTCCGGCACCACGCAGACCTGATCGAAGTGTCTCCGGAGCCCGGAGATCCGGATTTTGCGCGACTGCTCCCGCCAGTCCCCCTTCGTGAGCAGGAAGAGATGATACCGCGCAGCGAGCTGCTCGAGGGTTTTCTCCACACCGGGAAACGGCTTCACGGGGTGATAGAAGATCTCTTCCTCGATCTCCTCGATCAGGTTCTGTTGCTCTCTCTCCTGACTCCTCAGAAGAGCATAGACCTCCCGCAGGGTGCGGCCGAAGCAGAGGGCCCCGTACCCCCAACGGGCCACATGGGCTTTCCCGACCTCCGCCAGCAGCGCGGTCACCGCCGAGCGATCGTGCCCCCGCCCTTCCAGCAGGGACAGGAAGCGTTCCTTCCCCTCTTCGAAGTAACGGTTGTTCTCCCAGAGGGTGTCGTCGGCGTCGATGATGAGTGTGTCGTGCACAAGCGTCATGGAATGAATAAGGAAATCAGTCAATAAGTCAATAGGTCAATAAGTCAACGAGGTCAACAGGGCATGCACGTGTCCGCTTATTCACTCATTGACTTATTTTCTCATTGACTCATTGACTTCAAAGTCTACCACAAGCAACCCGGAAAGACAATACGGGAGAGTCCCGCTCCTTGACACCAGGCGCCGGCTCTGGTATCTGTGGAGGAGACGGAGGTGAGGAATGGCAAGACTGGGAGAGGCTCTGGTCGAGGCGGGGCAGATCACCAAAGATCAGCTCGCCAAGGCCCTGGAGCGGCAGATTATCTTCGGAGGGCGGATCGGCACGAACCTGGTCGAGCTGGGGTTCCTCTCGGAGGAGGCGCTGACCAAATACCTCGCCCAGTACCACCGCATCCCCTACGCCGACGCCTCCTGCCTCGACCAGATCGACGCGGAAACCCTCGCCGCCATCACCCCTGAGATCGCCAAGCGCTCCGTCATCATCCCCTTCAAGAAGGATCGTCGTCGGATCCACCTCGCCACGGTAGACCCCCTTGATTTCAAGGTCATCGACGAGCTCCGCTTCATCACAGAGTGCGAGATCTCCCCCTATATCGTCTCCGAGCTCCGGGTGCTGCTCGCCATGGAGAAGTATTACCAGATCGACCGCTCCCTCCGGTATGTCTCTGTCCTGAGGCGCCAGTCCGCCACGCCGTCCTCGGAGCCGGAAATCACGGGCGGGGAGAGCCCCCAGGCCGCGGCCGCCTACCGGGATGCCGTCATGGCCCTTACTGACGTCGGCTTGCGGGACGACATCCCCCGGTCGGTGTATCCCTACCTGGCTTTGCAGTTTCAACGCGCCTGCTTCTTCATCGTGAAGGGGAACACGTTGCAGGGATGGTGGGGGCCGAAAGAGGAAGACCGCCAGGCCCTGGCGACCCTCCAGCTCCCCTTGACAGCTCCCTCCGTGTTTCACCAGGCCATCGAGGCGAAAACCTTTTACCGCGGCCCGCTCATCGCCGTCCCGCCCCACCAGCCGCTGCTGGAGTATTTGAAGACTCCTCCCCTGGAGGCCTATATCTCGCCGATCCCGGTACGGAACAAGATCGTCAGCATCTTTTACGGAGATGGCGGGGCTTCCCCCCTGCCCCCCGACCTGGATGGCGCCCAGCGGATCCTCGCCAAGGCCGCCCTGGCCTTCGAGATCCTGCTGCTGAGAACGAAGATCCTGGAGACGTAACTGTCTGCCCGCCCCGACGGACGTCGGGGGCTGACTCTTGACCCCCGACTCTTGACTTCTTTCCTTCACGCCCGCCCGGTGGAGCGGAGGCGCTCAATGCACATGGGACAGGCGCCGTCCTCCTCCACCCACTCCGGGTGCTCGGTCATGATTTGCTGGATCAGGTAGGCATCGGACAATAGATGAAGCTGGTACCGCAGCTCTTCGACTATTTCATTGCAGAGCGGGCAACGCGATTTGGCCATCCCTTAAACCCCTCCCTTATAAAAACTCAATGCAAAGTGCAAAGTGTAAAATGCAAAGTCCAACGTAGGGCGGCCCTCCGTGGCCGCCGAACAGGGGCAGGCACAGAGGCCTGCCCTACATATCATTTTGCATTTTGCAATTTGCATTTTTCATTTTGCACTTTACCCCGTACCACGCCAGAATGCCCCGCCCGCGCAGTTCCTGCAACACGCATAAGCGTGGTGCGGGGTTTACTTCTCCCGCGTCCAGACCCGCGAGGGGGCCGGCGCGGCATAGGCCATCTCCCGGAGCCGCCGGATTCGATCGGACAGCGGGGGGTGCGTGCTCATCAGGTCGGCGAACCACCCCGCCTCCTCATCA
>JACRHK010000208.1 GCA_016217625.1 Nitrospirota bacterium | reverse complement strand
GCGACGCGATCTGCTGCTTCGGCCTGACGCCGGCGCAGTACTATGTCCTCGAAACGCTGGCCGATGAATCGATGGGGGTGGGGGATCTGGCCCGCGCACACGGCGTCGCCATCAGCACGATGACGCGGGTGCTCCAGGGGCTCCAGGCCAAGCGCCTCGTGGCGACCCGGCAGGAGCCGCGTGACGGCCGTCGCCGGCAAGCCGCCCTCACCGCGCGGGGGAAGCAACGGTGGCGGACGATCCGGCAAGCCGTCCTTGCCACAGAGGCCCGGATCTTCAACCAGTTTGACTCTCGAGGACAGCAAGCAATCGTGACCGCGATAAAGCGCCTCTTAGAGGGATTCAATGGGCGAGGATGTTGCCCACCTCAGACGGCAGCATCCCCGGTTACCAATAGAAGGAGGAAACGATGAAATCCACCGCCTTGAAGGATCGGATTCGGAAACGCTATACCGCAGCCGTCGAGGCTCCACGGCAGTCCGGCTGCTGTACGCCTCGCGACGGAACAAACCCCCTGATCGCCTTTCATTCCGGAGAAGATGCGAGGAGCTATAATCAAGCTGAGGTCGCGGCGGTGGGTCCCGCACTGGTGGAAACCGCCTTCGGCTGCGGCAATCCCGTGGCCCTGGCCGATCTGCAGCCCGGCGAAACCGTTCTCGACATCGGCTCGGGGGCGGGGCTGGATGCCCTGCTGGCTGCCCGGCGCGTCGGGCCCACGGGGCGCGTCATCGGGCTGGACATGACCCCGGCCATGATCGCGGCCGCCTCGGCCCATGCCGCGCGCGCCGGGATCACGAACGTGGAGTTTCTGCTCGGAGACGCCGAGGCAATTCCGCTGCCTGACGGCTCCGTGGATCGGGTGATTTCCAACTGCGTCCTTAACCTGGCCCCGGACAAAGCGCGGGTGTTCCGCGAAATCTCCCGGGTGCTGAAGCCGGGCGGCCGGATCGCGATCTCCGATATCGTCCTGCTCAGGCCCCTTCCCCGGCCTTTACGGAAGAGCCTCGCGCTCTGGGCCGGTTGCCTGGCCGGTGCGCTCCCGGAGGCGGACTACGTCGCCGCTGCCCAAGTCGCGAGGCTCCGCGAGGTCCGGGTCGTCTCCCGGATCCCCATCGAGGACGGCGTGATCTGCGACGCCCTCTCGGGCGGCTCTCTGCCCCGCCGCCTGGCCCGCCTCACGTTCCCCCTCTGGCATCAGTGGGTCAGCGGCCGCGCCGCCGGCATCCATCTCCAAGCGATCAAACCCGCCGCATCTTGACAATCCCGCCCCCATCGGCTATCGTCTAAGAACCTTTGCCTAGGGGAATGGGGGAAATCGTGCACGCTGTCGCCCTCCTCAGCATCTATCTACTCGCCGCGCCCCTCCCGGAAGGAACACCCCTTCCCTTATACCGGGCGATCGAAGAACGCGCGGTGACGTACACGGTGCGTTCCGGAGACAACCTCCATCTCATCGCCGGCCGTCATGGAATCGGCTGGTCGCTGGCCGCCCGGCAGAACGGGATCCAGCCTCCTTACAGGCTCCGGGCAGGGCAAACGCTGACGATTCGCTCCCGCTGGATCGTGCCGCCGCCGTCTGAGGGGATCCTCATCAACATCCCCGAGGCGCGGCTCTATCTCTTTCTGGAGGGAACCCTGCACCGCATTTACGGCCTGGGAATGGGCATGCCGACCTGGAAGACGCCGGAGGGCGACTTCATCATCCGCTCCAAAGCCTACAAGCCGACCTGGCATGTCCCTCCCTCGATCCAGAAGGAGATGGCCGACCAGGGAAAAGAGGTCAAGACGATCGTCCCTCCGGGCCCCGACAACCCCTTAGGGGAACATTGGCTGCAGCTCTCCCAGCCGGGTTACGGCATCCACGGCACCATCGCCCCGGCGAGCATCGGCCAGTTCCGGAGCCACGGCTGCATCCGCGTCCATCCTGACGACATGGCCGAGCTCTACGACCTGGTGGAGAAGGGGACGCCGGTTGCGATCCGCTATGCCCCGATCAAGCTGGCCCGGACGGAGGATGGCCGGATCTTCCTGGAGGCCCATCGCGACATCTATAAGCAGGTCCCGTGGTCGATGGAGACCCTTCGCCGCGCCGCGGCCGCCCACAGGCTTATGGAACGGATCGATTGGACGAGGGCCGAAACCGTGCTCAACGAAAAGACCGGCCAGGCAGAAGAGATTACATTGAACGCAAAAGGAGGATGAGATGGACCGCAGGGAGTTTCTCCGAACCGGGTTGCTCGTCGGCGCGCTGACGCTGTTGCCGAGCCTCCAGGGAGCCGCGCTCGGCAGTCTGACCCGCCAGGAAGACGCGCGGCTCCGCTTCTACAACGTCCACACCGAAGAGCGCCTGGAGGTCCGCTACCGTCACGATCCTGGCGGATACGACCCTGCGGCCCTTGAAGAGATCAACCGGATCCTCCGCTGCCACTACACCGACGAGGTCTATCCCATTGCCCCGGCCCTCCTGGAGTTCGCGCGCCGGATCGACCGGCGGCTGGGAGGGGGGCATGAGATGCAAGTCATTTCCGGGTACCGGTCGCGCGCCTACAACGCCTTTCTCAGACGCCAGGGACATGGCGTGAGTCCGCGGAGCCTGCACCTCAAGGGACTGGCCCTGGATTTCCTTTTCCCGGACGTCCCGCTCCGCAAGCTCTACCAGACCGCGCGAGCCCTCCAGGCCGGCGGCGTGGGCTACTACCCCGGCCCCGGCTTCATCCACATCGACGTGGGGCGCGTGCGCTCCTGGTAACGCGCGACGGAGTAAGCCGATAGGCCATGCTGTCTCAGTAGGGAGGCTTGTCAACCGCGAAGACTTGCTCTATGATATGAAGGCAATGTCCACTCGCGCCTCATCTTCTATTCCTCAGTCTGTCAAACGTCTCTTTTGGGACGTCGATCCCGAGAGGGTCGATCCTGATCGGCATGGGCCTTTTATCATCCGCCGCATTATGGATTTCGGCGCGCTCGAAGACGTCCGTTGGATGAAACGCATTTACTCCACCGAAGAGATCGGCGCTGTCGTTCGAACCAGTCGCGGGCTCTCTCGAAAAGCTGGCACGTATTGGGCCCTCTATTACCGCATCCCGCTGGAAGAGGTCGAATGCCTGAGAGTATCCTCCCCCCGACCACTCAAGCCCTCCTGAAACGCCTCAAGCCGCTGCTGCTGGAGTGGAAGTTCTACTTGGCTGGGGGAACGGGCCTTGCCCTCCAGATCGGCCACCGAATTTCAGAAGACCTTGATTTCTTCCGAGCCACCCCATTCGATACGGAACGGATGGTCGGACCATTGCGTGATCAGGCCGATCGATTCGAATCGCTCCTTCAAGAACAGAACACGCTGGTCGTTCTCATCAACGGGATTCGCCTCGGCTTCTTTCAGTATGAGGTTCCCCTGCGCTATCCCTTCGCGCGTTGGCAAGACATTCCGGCGGCAGACTGGAGGGATATCTTGGCGGAGAAGTTCAAAACGGTTTCCCAGCGGGGGAGCAAGAAGGATTTCTATGACTTGTACGAGATCCTCTCAAGACACCTCGTCATCCAGGAAGCCGTCAGGATCTTCAAATCTCGCTTCGCGGGGACAGGCGTAAACTTCTATCACGTGCTGCGAAGCCTCACCTACTTTGAAGATGCCGAAGGAGACCCCGAACCCCGCTTGATAGCAAGGGACTATCAATGGAATGACGTCAAGCAGTTCTTTATCGAACACATCCACGATTTTGAACAGGCGATGGAAAGTGGATAACCGCGATATTCCACATATCATCCGTATCCTTAATAATGAGATTCGTCAATGGCAGGTTCCCATCGTGGGGGTCGTGGCCAGGAAGTCGCGCGACCCGTTCCAGGTTCTGGTCTCCTGCCTGCTGAGCCTGCGCACGAAGGACGAGACGACGGCCGGCGCATCGGCCCGCCTCTTCCGCCTGGCCGCCACCGCCGAGGGGATCCTCCGGCTTCCCCTCAGGACGATCGAGCGGGCCATCTACCCCGTGGGATTTTATCGGACAAAGGCCAGGACGCTACACGCCGTCTCCAGAGAGATCCTCTCAAGGTTCGGGGGCAAGGTTCCGGCTACAATCGAAGAGCTTCTGACGCTCAAGGGGGTCGGAAGGAAAACGGCAAACCTCGTCGTGACCCTCGGCCACGACCGCGACGGCATCTGCGTGGACACCCACGTCCACCGGATCACGAACCGCTGGGGGTACGTGAAGACCAAGACGCCGGAGCAGACGGAAGCCGCCCTGCGCGCCAAACTCCCGCGCCGTTACTGGAAGATCTTCAACGACCTGCTCGTGACCTACGGCCAGAACCTCTGCGCCCCCCTCTCCCCGTGGTGCAGCCGCTGCCGGCTAATGCCCTACTGTGACCGCGCGGGGGTAAGCAGGAGTAGATAGAAGATGAATGGCGGAAGGCTGAGATGGCTCCTCCTGTTCGCCACCGCCACGGGGTACATGGAGGCGGCGGTGGTCGTCTACCTCCGCGCGATCTACTATCCGGATGGGTTCGCTTTTCCCCTCATCCCCATCCCCCTGGAGAGCGCCCTCATCGAGATGGGGCGCGAGGTAGCCACCCTCGCGATCCTCCTCGCCGCCGCCTTCCTGGCGGGGAAGACCCGCGCGCAGCGCTTTGCCCACTTCCTGATCGTATTCGCCGTGTGGGACCTCAACTACTATCTCTGGCTCAAGGTGATCCTGGACTGGCCCGCCTCGCCGCTGACCTGGGACATCCTCTTCCTCATCCCCCTGCCGTGGACAGGCCCCGTCCTCGCGCCGGTGCTGGTCTCGCTCTGCTGGCTGACCCTCGCCGTCATGCTTCTTAAGAAGGAACAGCAGGGGCGGCCCCTCCCGCTGACCCGAATCGCCTCGCTCCTCTCCCTGGCCGGCGCTCTCTTCCTCCTGGCCTCGTTCCTCTGGAACG
>JACRHK010000205.1 GCA_016217625.1 Nitrospirota bacterium | reverse complement strand
GTAGCTGAGTTTTACGCGATGGAGTGGTACGGCAAAGATTGGTTGTCAAAAAAAGATCTCTTTATTTTTCCCTATGGCCATCTTGAAATCGATACACATAAAAACGGCAGAAAATATTTCATCGAAAGGCCCGGTCTTGCTTTCTTGGCGTGCTCGCTTCAAGAGCCAGCCGTGTCCCCGAATAGCGCATCGGCCAGGCGGCCGAAATCGTCCAGGGAGAGGGTCTCGCCCCGGCGGGTGGGGGCAATCCCGGTCGCTGCGAAGGCCCTGGCGATCGCTTCGTCGGAGAAGAGGGGCTTGAGGGCGTTGCGGAGCGTCTTGCGCCGCTGGCCGAAGGCGGCCCGGACGATCCGGAAGAAGAGCGCCTCGTCCCGGACGGCGACGGCGGGCGCGGTTCGCACTACCAGGTGGACGACGGCCGAATCGACCTTAGGCGGCGGGGTAAACGACCCCGCTACCACGGTGAAGCAGAGACGGGGCTCCGTATAGAACTGAACGGCTACAGAGAGGGCGCCGTACTCCTTCCCGCCGGGAGGCGCGGCGATCCGGCGCGCGACCTCTTTTTGAAGGAGCAACGTCAGGGAGGGGATCTGCCCCCGGTGTCCAAGCAGGCGGAAGAGGAGAGGCGCCGTGAGGTAGTAGGGGATGTTGGCCACGACCTTGAAGCGGCCCAGGGGCTCCAGGGGGTACTCCAGGATGTCGGCCTGGACAATCTCCACAGGAGAAGTTGCGGCAAACCGCTCGCGCAGATGGGCGCAGAGGGCGGGATCGATCTCCACAGCGACGACGCGCCGGACCCGCTCCCTCAACTGGGCCGTCAGGTCGCCCGGGCCGGGGCCGATTTCGAGCACCGTGTCTTCGGGGGTGAGATTCGCGGCTTCGATGATCTTCGCGAGGATCCCCGGGTCGCGGAGGAAGTGCTGGCCGAGCGCTTTCCCTCGCCTCACAGCTTCCGGATCGCTTCCACGACTTCTTTGACAATCCACTCTGGAGTTGATGCGCCGGCCGTCACGCCGACCTTCTGCGCCCCGTTGAACCAGGAAGGCTCCAGCTCGGACGACGTCTCGATGTGCAGGGTGGGAGCATACTGGCGGCAGATGGCGGCCAGCCGGTGGGTGTTGCCGCTGTTCTTGCCGCCCACGACGACCATCCGGTCCACGCGCCGGGCCAGCTCGTCCGCCGCGTACTGGTTGCTCTTCGTGGCCCCGCAGATCGTGTTCTTGATCTTCCAGGGGAGGCGGCGCTCCTTGATGTAGTGATCGATCCGCTTGAACTTGGAGAAGGCCTGCGTGGTCTGAAAGACGATGGCCGCGCGCAACGGGCTGCGGGCCAGGATCTCCTCCAGGCCATCCACGACGTGGAGCACGGCTTCCGGGCAGGCCGCCCGCACGTGCCCCACG
The DNA here is from genome assembly GCA_016217625.1 of Nitrospirota bacterium. Taxonomy (GTDB): domain Bacteria; phylum Nitrospirota; class RBG-16-64-22; order JACRHK01; family JACRHK01; genus JACRHK01. Next base: position 3,290 of record JACRHK010000205.1, on the reverse strand, counting down.
ATCCCCCGCACCTCGGGATGGTCCGATTCACCCACGATGAACAGCTCGTACCCCTTCCGGGCGAACTCGGCGGCCGCGCGCTGGACGTCCACGACGAACCGGCAGGTGGCGTCCACGACCCGGAGCCCCCGGGAGGCCGCCGCCTGATAGTCCTCGGGCGGCACGCCGTGGGCCCGGATGACGACCGTGCCTCCCCGGAGTTGATCGAACGCCTCGACGGTCCGGATCCCGTACTCCCGGCGCAAGCGATCGATCTCCTGGGGATTGTGGATCAGCGGGCCGTAGGTGTAGGTGGGCCCCTCCTCGCGGGCCGCCTCTGTCGCGAGCTTGAGCGCCTCCTTCACCCCGTAGCAGAACCCCGAATGTCTGGCCAGCTCGACTTCCATGAGGTTAAGAATAACCAGTTTAAGCATGGGATGCAACCGGGAGGAAAGACACGCCCGCCTTGACTTTTCCCCCGGCTCCCGCGTAGACTGCCGATCAACCCAAGAAGGAGGTGCGGACTGCCATGAACCCCGAATCACCCCTGCCCGTCCCTACCTTGCCGGCAAGTTGTCCCAGATCACCGGCAGCGCCATCCCCTTCATCAACCTGGAACGCCCCGACACCGCCCCCGCCGAGCGGCGGCAGGAGAAGGCGCCCAAGCGGTAACCTCGCTCAAATGGGTCGCCATCTGATTTTCTTTGAGGAGAGGCGCGTTTCTTTGCTTGACAAATTAAGTAGGAATTCATATTATTAATGTATGAAAACAATCGTTTCGGAAAAAGGGCAGGTGACTATCCCTATGCCCTTAAGGAACCGTCTGGGAATCCGTCCGGGCCAGGTCCTGGATTTTCGGGAAGAGAAGGGTCATCTGGTAGCCACAAAGGTCGCCCTTAAGGATCCTGTGGAAAACGTGTTCGGGATCCTCCGACTCAGTCGCCCGACCGACGAGATCCTCACTGCTCTGCGCGGCGAAGCGGACACCGTGTGATCACGGCAGTCGATACCAGCGCCTTGTTGGACGTTTTCGGCGCAGATCCCACCTACGGCTCCCGTTCGAAAGAAGCCATTCGCACCTGTATCGTGGAAGGGCATCTGGTCGCCTGCGAGATCGTCTGGGCAGAGGTCGCGAGCTTCTTTCCGTCTCCAGATGCCGCCCAAGACGCGATGAACCGTCTAGGCGTGGCATTTAGCCCCATCGGTCTTGAATCAGCGCTTGCAGCAAGCGCAGCCTGGAAAGCCTATCGGAGACGAGGAGGGCAGCGGACACGCGTGGCAGCCGATTTCTTAATCGGCGCTCATGCAGTATTTCAAGCGGATCGCCTGCTCACAAGAGATCGCGGGTTCTACCGCACCTATTTTTCCCGCCTCCAGGTACTTGATCCCTCAAAGCGATAACCCGACAAACCCGCTACCCCTCCCCATACACCACCTCTCCACCCAAGACGGTCAGCTCCACCCGGCAAGGCAGGGGGTCGGTGAGGAGGTCGCCGGAGAGGACAACGCAGTCGGCGAGCATCCCCTCGCTCAGCATCCCCAGCTCCTCGCCGTCACCGGCCAGCGCGGCCCCCGCCTGCGTGTAGAGGCGGATCGCCTCGGCCGCGGAGATCCGCTCTTCGGGAACCGGGTGGTTGACGGCCGCCGCGATCCCCTGTAGCGGACCCAGCGGCAGATTATCCGATCCGAACGCCACCGACACTCGGCGGGCAAGGAGGGACCGGATCGGGGCGATCCACTTCCAGCGTTCGCCCAGCCGCTTCGCATAGAGCCCCTGATCGCCCCCCCATGCCGCGAGGAAATTCGACTGGACGGTCAGGGCCAGTCCCAAACGCTTCAGGCGGGCCAGATATTCGGGCCTCATGAGCAGGCCGTGCTCCAGGCGGTGGCAGACCCAGGTTCCCCTCCGGTCGAAGACGGCCTCGCAGGCGGTGAGGACCGCTTCAATGGCCCGATCGCCGATGGCGTGAAAGGCGATCTGCCAGCCCAGATCGTCGGCCTCTTGCAGCAACGCTTCCACCTCCTCACGCAAGACGAGGAGGCTTCCGCGTTCCGCCGGCGCATCGGCATACGGTTCCAAGAGCGCCGCCGTCCGGGCGCCGAGGGAACCGTCCACAAACACCTTCGCCCCGCAGAGCCGCGCCCGGTCCGAGACCTGTCCGAACTCCGCTTTTAACAAATCCAGGTGTTCGCGGTAGAGGTAGGTCCGGAAGCGGGGGCCGGGGAGTTCCTCCAACCAAGGAAGCGCCTCCGGCCGGTCGAGCATCTCATGGACCGTCGTAATCCCGAGAGCGAGCGCCTCCTGCGCGGCCCGTCGCACGCCTGCGCGCAGGTCTTCTACCGAAAACGGGATCTTCCGATATGCCTCCCGGGCCGCTTCCTCCGTAATAACACCCGGGCTCTCTTCAGGCAGGCCGAGCGCCCGGAGCGCGGGGCGGTTCACCACGGCGAGGTGACCGCAAACCCTCCAGAGGAAGAGCGGATGGGGCAGGGCCCAGAGGTCGAGGTCTCGGCGGGCAAGGGGGCGGCCTTCCGCCAGGCGGGATTCGTCCCAGCCGTAGCCGACGATCCAGCGATCGGCGGGGGTTGTCCGCGCCGCCGGCCGGAGCAGGTCGCGGAGCGCTTCCAGATGGGTGCCCGTCGAGAGGTCCACGCCCTGCCGGCTGACTCCCCATTCCACCAGATGAGTGTGCGTGTCCATGAAGCCCGGCAGCAGCCAGCGCCCGCCGAGATCGAACATCTGCACCCCTCGTCCAGACGCTTCCCGGATGTCGGAGGTTGAACCGACTCGAGCGATCCGACCTTCCCGGATGAGGAGGGCCTCGGCTTCAGGCCGCCGGGGATCCTGCGTCAGGACCCGGCCGTTGACGAAGGCGAGATCAGGCATGCGGCCTCAGACGAGGTGTCCGATCCCCATCCCGATGAGATAGCCCACCCCGGCCGCCAGGGAACCCAGTACCAGGATCTCCAGGCCGCTCCGGAGCCAGTGGATCTTGGTGAGCCGGCTCTTGCCGACGCCGATCCCGAAGAGGAACAGGAGCGAGACCGCGACGGCCGCCCAGAGTCCCGCATGGACATCGTCCAGGAAGAAATACGGCAGGATGGGGACCGCTCCGCCCACGGCGAACGACCCGCCCATGATCGCCCCGACCTTCTTCGGGTCATCGAACGTCTCCTCCAGGATCCCCAGCTCCTCTCGGAGCATGAACCGGACCCAGAGCTCCTTGTCCGAGGTCACGCGGCGGACGATCATCTCCACCTCGTCGGGCAGGAATCCGAGGTGGGTGAAGATCTCCCGGATCTCCTGGGCC
>JACRHK010000204.1 GCA_016217625.1 Nitrospirota bacterium | reverse complement strand
CGGATCGCGAACGACTCGCGACCAGAGGAGTGATACCAGCTATCTTACCCCTGTAATGCAATTTTCGTCAACTGAACGACCTTGACGGCTTGTAACCCCTTTGTTATAATGCGCATTCCGTATTCGGCCGCTCCCCTGGTCTGTGGGAGCTCTCGGAGGTGGTCGCCGGTTGTTCTGAGAAAGAGGTGAAGATGCGTCAAGCTTCTATGTTCGCGAAAGTCATCCTGCTGGTGTGTCTGGGGCTTGGCGGAGGGATGGGCTCCGCCGCGGAGGAACCTCTCCACGCGAGCGCGGCATCACCCGGAACGCCGCCATATGAAGAGCTGTCCGTGGAGGGGTTGGCCCGGCGGATAGCCGCCCACTTCCCGAAGGTGACAGCGACGGTGACTTCGGTCCAGAGGGATCGGCTCGTCCTGGATCAGGGTTCCCTCGCGGGCCTCAAGCCGGGTTACCGCCTGGACCTTTACCGGGAGGGGAAGGCGTTCGTCCACCCCCTCACCAAGGAGCCGCTGGGCCGCCACGAACAGACGCTAGGGACCGCGGAAATCGAGCGGGTGGAGGAGACCCAGGCGGTCGCTTTGCTAAGGGAGGGTCGAGCGGGCCTCTCCGTGGTCGCGGGGGACCGGGCCCGGATGACCGCGGGGCGGATCCGGGCGGCGCTCGTCCCTGCCGATCTCGAGGAACAGACGCGGGTCATGGACGACCTGTACCGCGCCCTCGGGGAGACCGGCCGGTTTGCCCTGCACGATCTCGATGATCTGACCCGCCTGCTGCGCGCCCGCCGGATGGCGAGGGTGCGCGAGGACGATCCGGAGCAGTTACGAGCGGTCGGGCAGTTGCTCGGCGTCTCCACCCTTTTCCTGTGCAGCAGTCCGGAGGGTCGGAAAGGCAAGATCCTGGATGTCCGGATCCTCTCTCTGCCCGATCTCCGAACGCACGACCGGATCCTCGCGCGGGTCGCCCTGGCCAGGAAGGAGATCTCGACACCCGACCTCCTTCCCCCCATGCTGGGAGCCAAGCTCGCCATCTACCAATTCACGCTTCCCTACGTGGCGCGGCTGGTGGCCTCCGGGGATCTCGACGGCGACGGCCGGGAAGAGCTGGTCATCAGCAACGGCAGCCGCCTCTTCATCTACCGCGTGGTGGAAGGTCGGCTTGAGGAACTCTGGAAGGAACCCGCGCGCTGGGCGCCTCGAGAGGACCTGGCGCTTTATGTCGCCGATCCGGCCAAGCGCGGGCAGGCGCAGATCTTCTTGAGCAGCCGGGAGTACGGCCAACCCCGCTCCGCGATCCTCGCCTACCGGGAGGGGCGGGTGGAGGTCCTCGCCGAGAAGATCCCCTACTTCCTCCGCGTCTTGGCGCTTCCGGGCGAGGGGCCGACGCTCCTCATTCAGGGTTCTCCGGGAAGAAAAAGCTCGGCGCCGGTGCAGCGCGCGCGGTGGACAGGGGATCCAACGCATCGCTTTGAACCGGGAGATCCGCTGCTGCCTCAACCCCGCGCAGGGCTTTATGGGTTTGTCCTCCTGGATACGGACGGGGATGGGGTCCCCGAGACCCTGGAGCTGGATGGGGCGGCGCATTTGGTTCTCTCCCGGAAGGATGGGGGAGTCCTCTGGCGCAGTCCGGAATCGTACGGCGGCGAGGATCGGGAGCCTGTCACGGATCCCACGACTATCAGAACGGAGGCCACCCAACCGGGCGGACGGCTGCTCTATCTCCCGCAGGACGGCGCGGGGGAGGTCATCCTGCGCCGGAACGAAGGGATCTCCTACTTTCAGATCTTCGAGTCGTTTAAGGGGTACCGTTCCGCCAGCCTGTACAGCCTCGCCTGGAGCGGGACCAGTCTGGTGGAGCGCTGGCGGATTGAGGGGATCGAGGGGTTCGTCCACGATTTCCAGGTCGGCGAGTTCCTCCGCAAGGACCGCCAGCACGTGGCCGTGCTGACGAAACCCACGTTGGTCTCGACCGCCCAGGCCATGGATCTGACCAAGGCGGGGGAGTATCTCCTCGGGAAAAGTACGCTGCTCATCTACGCGCTCCCGGAGGGTCTGTGAGCCGCGCGCTGCCCGTTCGTTCCTCCTTGCCCGCGCCCCTTCCGTTGGAAGAGCTGGTGCGGCGGGTCGATCGCCAGCGTCTCCCGCACCATGTCGCCATCATCATGGACGGCAACGGCCGCTGGGCCCGTCAGCGGGGACTCCCCCGCGTGTCCGGCCACCGGGAGGGCGCGGAGTCCGCGCGGGAGGTCATCGCCCAAGCCGCCGAGCTGGGGATCAAGGCGCTGACGCTGTTCGCCTTCTCCGTGGAGAACTGGCGGCGGCCCCAGGAAGAGATCGATACGCTGATGGATCTGCTGGTCAGACACATTCGGAAGGAGCTGCCCACGCTCCTCCGCCACAAGATCCGCGTGAGAGCCATCGGCGCCATTGATGCTCTTCCCCTCGCCGTCCGCCGGTGGGTGCGTAAGGCGGAAGAGGAGAGCCGGAGGGGCCACGGATTATTGCTGAACGTCGCGCTGAACTACGGGGGGCGATCCGACATCCTGGAAGCGGTCCGTACCCTCCTGCGTGAGGTTCAGACGGGGAAGCTCCACCCCGAAAAGCTCGACGAGCCCCGGTTCGCCTCGGCGCTGCAGACGGCCGGCCTCCCCGATCCCGATCTCCTCATCCGGACGAGCGGCGAGCATCGGGTGAGTAACTTTCTCCTGTGGCAACTGGCCTATACCGAGCTGTATTTTACCGACACGCTCTGGCCGGATTTTCGCCGGCGGGAGTTCCTCCTGGCCCTGTTGGACTACCAGCAGCGGGAGCGGCGGTTCGGCCTCACGGGCGAGCAGGTGCAGGGAGGCCGTCCCGCTTGAAGCGCCTCCTGACGGCCCTGCTGCTCCTGCCCCCGCTTTATCTTCTCCTACAGTATGGTCCCCCCTGGGCCTTCCTTCTGCTGGTCTGCCTGGCTGTCCTCGTCGGCCAATGGGAGCTGTACCGGATGTTCGCCCAGGCCGGCGTCGCCCCCCTCAAAGGGGCCGGCTATGCGCTGGGGGTGCTGACCGTCCTCGCCTTTTACTTCCAGGGAAGCAGGGTTCCGGAGGCGATCATCCTCATTCCCATGACGTTGCTGGTTCTCTTGGGGGCGCGGCTTTGGACAGGGGGCGAGATTCGCCTTGCCTGGCAGGATGTCGCTCTCACCCTCTTTGGCGTCTTCTACGTGGCGTGGCTGCTCGGCTTTCTCATCCGCCTGCGGGACCTGGAGGGGGGGGTTGCGCTCCTCCTGCTCCTCTTTCTGGTCACTTGGGTGGGAGACAGCGCGGCCTTTTTCGTCGGTTCCACCTGGGGCCGGCGCCCCCTGGCTCCGGCGATCAGTCCGAAAAAAACCTGGGAGGGGGCGTTAGGGGGGTTCCTCGCCGGCCTGGCGACCACCTGGGGGGCCGGCCACCTCTGGCTTCCTCCGATTTCCCTTGCGGACACCCTGTTGCTGGGTACGGTACTCGGGGTGTTGACGCAACTTGGCGATTTAACCGAATCGCTCTTGAAACGGGGCGCCGGCGTTAAAGATTCCAGCTCTCTTCTGCCCGGTCATGGGGGGCTTTTGGACACGGTGGACAGCCTGCTGTTTTCCTCGCCGGCCCTGTATTATTTCGCCGTGTATGTTCTTGGGATTCGACCTCCAGTTTAGGGGCTTCTTCATGGCGTGCCAAGCGATTCCGCTGCGGGAGAAGGCGATTGCCCCCCATCCGGGGCTCATGCTACAATGAATCGCTGTATCAAAGGTTGTCGATCATGAAACGGATCGTGATTCTGGGCTCCACCGGATCCGTGGGGGTCAGCGCGCTGGACATCGTCCAGCGGTACCCCGACCGGTTCCAGGTCGTGGGGCTCACGGCAGGCCAGAACTGGACGCTGCTGGAGGCGCAGATCCGGCGGTTCCGCCCCCGGGTCGCGGCGCTCGCGAACAAGGAGGCGGCCAAGTCCCTCCGCGCGCGTAGCCGGGCGCTCGGGTGCGAGGTCCTGGAGGGGGTGGAGGGGCTCATTCAGGCCGCCGCGCTCCCGGAGGCCGATCTGGTGCTGGCAGCCATCTTGGGGGCAGCGGGACTGGTGCCCACCGTGGCGGCGGTCCGCGCGGGGAAGTGCGTGGCCCTGGCGAACAAGGAGACGCTCGTCCTGGCGGGAGCGATCGTGATGCGCGAGGCGGCGGAGCACGGCGCCTTGATCCTGCCGGTCGACAGCGAGCATAACGCCATCTTTCAGGTGCTGGACGGGCGGCCGCGGGAGACGGTCCGGCGGATCCTCCTCACCGCGTCGGGCGGTCCCTTTGTGGATACCCCACCCGGCCGGCTCGAGCGGGTGACGCCCCGCGAGGCGCTGAACCATCCCCGGTGGAAGATGGGGGACAAGATCACGATCGATTCGGCCACGATGATGAATAAGGGGTTAGAGGTGATGGAGGCCCGCTGGCTGTTCGGCCTGCCGCCGGAGCAGATCGAGGTCCTCCTGCATCCCCAGAGCATCGTGCATTCCCTCGTGGAGTTCGTGGACGGCTCCGTCATCGCCCAACTGGGCGTGCCCGACATGCGGGGCCCCATCGCCCACGCCCTGGCCTACCCGGAACGGCTGGAGAAATCGCTCCCTCCGCTGAACCTGGTGGAGGTGGGGGCGTTGACCTTCCGCGCGCCGGACGCCGAGGCCTTCCCCTGCCTCCGCTACGCCTACGAGGCGTTGGCGGCGGGGGGCGCGGCGCCGATCGTTCTGAACGCGGCCAACGAGGTGGCGGTGCACGGCTTTTTAACCGAGGCGATCGGGTTCCTGGATATCCCCCGGGTCATCCGGGCCACGCTGGATCGCCGGGACCAAAAGGAAGTCCGGACCATCGAAGAGGTCTTGATCGTAGATCGGTGGGCCCGGGGAGAGGCCGAGAGGCAGATGCAACTCTTGAAGAAGTCAGGAGTCAGCCCGCCTGCCGGACGGGCAGGGAGTCAGAAGTCAGGAGAGATTCCGACAGAGTGCTGATGCCTGATCCGATTAAAGGAGACGATTAGCGACCATGACAACGATTATTGCTTTTCTCGTCGTATTGGGGCTGCTCATCTTCTTCCACGAGCTGGGTCACTTCCTGGCGGCCAAGTGGATGGGGGTGGGGGTCCAGAAGTTTTCCCTCGGGTTCGGCCCCAGGCTGCTGGGACGGAAGGTGGGGGAGACGGAGTATGTCATCTCGGCGGTCCCCCTGGGAGGGTATGTCAAGATGATCGGGCAGGAGGATCTCAAGGCCCAGACGGCCGAGGAGATCCCTCCGGAGGTCCGGGAGAAGTCCTTCCTCCACAAACCCCTTCCCCGCCGGATGGCCATCGTGGCGGCGGGGCCGGCCTTTAACTTCCTGCTGGCTTTTCTCATTTTCGCGATCCTCCATGCCACGGGCGTGCCCGTCAACCTCTCCCATCTGGGGGAAGTGCAGCCGGGATCGGCCGCCGAAACCGCAGGACTCAAGAAGGATGACCGTGTGACAGCCATCGGCGGACAGGCCGTGCGGACCTGGGACGAAATGGTCCTGATCGTCCGGGAGAGCCCCGGCAAGCCCCTCCGCTTCACGGTGGAACGGGAGGGGCGGCAGATCGATCTGACCGTGACGCCGGAGCTCAAGAAGACCCAGACCATTTTCCGGGAGGAGATGCAGGTCGGGCAGATCGGCGTCATGAACGGCGGCGTCTTTGTGACGGAACAAGCCGATCCTTTTTCAGCGATCGGCCGCGGGGCGGCGGATACCTGGCGCTGGTCCGTTCTGGTCGTGACCGGGATCATCAAGATGATCCAGGGGACGGTGCCGGTGAGCGATATCGGCGGGCCCATCTTCATCGCCCACATGTCAGGGCAGGCGGCGCAGGCCGGGGTGATGAGCCTCCTGATCTTCGTCGCGATCATCAGCATTAATTTGGCCATTATCAACCTCTTCCCTATCCCGATCCTGGACGGCGGACACCTCCTGTTCCTGGCGATTGAGGGGATCCGCCGGAAGCCGCTGAACCTCCGGATGCAGGAGGCGGCCCAGCAGGTCGGCCTCTTCCTCATTATCGGGCTGGTTATTTTCGCCTTCTACAACGACCTGTCCCGCTTCTCGGACGACATCGTCCGCTTCTTTAAGCAGGTAATGGGGATCATGGTCTGAAATGGAGATCCCGCGCCGCAAGACCCGGGCGATCCGGGTCGGCTCCGTCCGCATCGGCGGCGGGGCCCCCGTCGTCGTCCAGTCGATGACGGCGACGGATACCCGCGACGTGGCCGCCACCGTCGCGCAAATCCGCGCGCTGGCGGCCGCCGGCTGCGAGATCGTCCGCGTGGCCGTGCCCGACGAGGAAGCGGCCGCGGCCCTGGGCGCCATCCGCGCGCAGATCCCGGTTCCCCTCATCGCCGACATCCACTTCAACTATCGCCTCGCCCTGGAAGCGCTCTGGCAAGGGGTGAACGGCCTGCGCCTGAACCCGGGGAACATCGGCGGAAAAGACCGCATCCGGGAGGTCGTCCTGGCCGCGAAAGACCGTGACGTGTCGATCCGGATCGGCGTCAATGCCGGGTCGCTCGAGCGCGATCTCTTGGAGCAATACGGCTGGCCGACGGCCGAGGCGATGGTGGAGTCGGCCGTCCGCCACATCGCCATCCTGGAGGAGCTGGGGTTCTCAGCCATCAAAGTCTCGCTCAAGGCCTCGCATGTCCCGCTGGCCGTAGAGGCCTACCGCCTCTTTGCATCCAAGTACGATTATCCTCTCCATCTCGGGATCACGGAGGCGGGGACCTTCCTGCCTGGGACGGTGAAGTCCTCTGTCGGGATGGGGATCCTGCTGGCCGAAGGGATCGGCGACACGATCCGCGTCTCCCTGGCCGACGACCCCGTGGAGGAAGTCCGGGTGGCCTACGAGATCCTCAAGGCGCTGGGCGTCCGCCGGCGCGGCGTGAACGTCATCGCCTGCCCGACCTGCGGACGTCTGGAGATCGACCTCATCAAGCTGGCCCGCGAGGTGGAAGCGCGCCTCGCCCACGTCACGGAGCCGCTCGATATCGCCGTGTTAGGGTGCGTCGTCAACGGGATCGGCGAGGCGAAAGAGGCCGACTTCGGCATCGCGGGGGGG
>JACRHK010000202.1 GCA_016217625.1 Nitrospirota bacterium | reverse complement strand
TCGGGCGAGGGACGACGTTCCACGTCTACCTCCCGGCTTCGGAGGCGGCGCCGCCGGCGCGCAAGGAAGCCGACGAGCGCCGCTCGGCCGGGGAAGGAAAGGGCCGGCGGATCCTCGTCGTGGACGACGAAGAGATGGTGCGAGACCTGGTGGTCCGGATCCTGGAACAGGCCGGCTATGTGGCGCAGGGAGCGCGCGACGGGGCGGAGGCAATCGGGCTCTACCGGTCGGCGCGGGAGTCGGGCCGGCCTTTCGATCTCGTCATCACGGACCTGACGATTCCGGGGGGAATGGGAGGCCGCGAGGCCGCTTTGAGGCTTCGGGAGATGGACCCGGACGCCCGGATCATCGTCTCGAGCCGATACTCGAAGGACACGGCCATGGCCGACTTCAAGGCGCACGGTTTCTGCGCGGTCGTGGCGAAGCCTTACAAGATGGACGACTTGCTCTCGGTGGTGGCGGATGCGCTGGGGAGGCAAGGGAAAACGGGCGTCGGGTAAGAGCCGATCCCGCGTCATCTCGCGCACTGGAAAAACCGGGCAGGCTGTGATATGATGCGCCCTATTCGGGCCGATCATCAGCTTGTTGCAAGGGTCACGGGGGTGCGGTGGATCCGGTAACGCATCTGTTGTCCGGCGCCCTCTGGAGCAGGGTAGGGTTTGCCCAGCGATGGGGATGGGCGGCGACCGCCACGCTCGTGGTCGGCGCCATCCTCCCGGACATCGATACGGCGCTCCTCTTCTGGGGACAGATTCCCTATCTGACCCACCACCGGGGGTTGACCCATTCGCTTCTGGGCGGGGCCACTCTCGGCCTCCTCTTGGGTTTGGTGGCCGACCGCCTGGGCCGCTTCGGCCGCCCCGGCCTCTTTGCGGCCATGGGCGTCCTGGGTGTGTACACCCACATCCTCCTGGATCTCGTCACCTCGTTCGGCACGCAGGTCTTCTATCCGTTCTCCCGCGAACGCTACGCGTTGGACCAGGTCTTCATCGTGGACCCCTTCTTTACGGCGCTGTTCCTCGTGCCCCTGCTGTTGGCCTGGCGTCTCTCCGGCAGGTGGGGGAGAGGGATCGCCCTGACGGGTTGGGGACTCGTGGCGGGCTACTTGCTTTTCACCGCGGCGGCGCACGAGTTGGCGACTGAACGGACCAGGGAGGCGCTGCGCGAGGCGCAGATTCAACCGAAGCGCGTCGAGGTCCTTCCCCAGCCGTTCTCTCCTTTTCGCTGGCGGGGGATCGGGGAGTGGAACGGCTCTTTCTACGAGACCTCCATTGATCTCTTCACGGCGGAGCCGCATCGCTTCCAAACGTATCCCCGCGGGTTCAACGGGGAGGCCGTCCTCCCCGAGGGGGAGGATCTGGTGGAGTTCTACCGCTGGTTCTCGCGTTTCCCCGTCGTGGCCGCGCGGGTTGAAGGGGATCGCCGCGTCCTTGAATACTCCGACCTGCGATTCCAGCCCGTTTTCCAGCGCCGACCATTCATCCTGAGGCTCATCCTCGATCCGGAGGGGCGCCTCCTCTCCACTTCCCTGCGCTGAGCGGTGAACGCTCTGCGCCTCATCAAAGAGATCCTCCTGCACATCCAGGAGTTTTCCTTTCTCACCCGGCGGACGGCGGCAGGCCTCCTCCGCCGGCCCCGCTACGGGCAGGAATACATCTTCCAGATGGATGAGATCGGGATCGGCTCGCTGTTTATTGTTCTCCTCACGGGGCTCTTTACGGGGATGGTCCTGGCGCTCCAGACTTCCCTTCAACTGGAGCCGTTCGGCGCCACGAACTACGTGGGGCGGATCGTGACCCTCTCCATGGTGAAAGAGCTGGGACCGGTGCTGGCGGCCCTCATGGTGGCGGGCAGGGTCGGTTCCGGGATTGCCTCGGAGCTGGGGTCGATGGTCGTGAGCGAGCAGATCGACGCCATGCAGGCCGAGGGGACGGACCCCGTGAAGAAGCTGGTGGCCCCTCGGGTCGCGGCCTGCATCCTGATGCTGCCGCTGCTGACCATCGTGGCCGACACGGTGGGAATCCTGGGGGGGTACGTCATCGCCGTCTCCCAATTGAAGATCTGGCCTTCGATGTACTGGTCGAATGTCTGGACCGTGCTGGAGTATCCGGACCTCATCTCGGGGACCGTCAAGCCGATGGTCTTCGGATATCTCGTGGGGATGGTCGGCTGCTACATGGGCCTCTCCACGACGGGAGGGACCGTGGGCGTGGGATTGGCGACGACGCGCACGGTCGTGGCGGCATCGATCCTCATCCTGATCAGCAATTTCTTCCTGACGAAGCTCTTCTACGCCGTGTTGGAGTGACGATGATCCGGGTCGAAGGGGTGAGCGTGTTCTTCGAGGAGTTTCAGGCCCTGAAGGGGGTGTCTCTCCACGTGGAGCGGGGCCGGACGAAGGCGGTGGTAGGCGCCAGCGGATGCGGGAAGTCCACGCTCCTGAAGGTCGTCATCGGGCTGCTCAAGCCCGACGCGGGGGAGGTGTATATCGACGGGGAGGCGCTCAGCCGGCTCGACGCGGAGCGGCTCGACCGGGTGCGGCGGCGGATCGCGATGGTCTTTCAGGCCAATGCCCTGTTCGATTCCTTGTCAGTGGGGGAAAATGTGGGGTACCGGCTGCTGGAGCGCGGGGAGATGGACGAGGCGGCCGTCGAAGAGCGGGTGCGCGAGAGCCTCCGGTACGTAGGGCTGGAGGAGGCCATCGACATGCTGCCCGAGGAGCTTTCCGGCGGGATGAAGAAGCGGGTCGCCTTCGCCCGGGCGCTGGCCAGCGGGGCGGAGATCCTCCTGTTCGACGAGCCGACGGCCGGGCTGGATCCCATTAACGCCAAGAACATCAATCAGCTCATCCTGGGGCTCCGCGATCGGGCCGGCGTCACCTCGGTGGTTGTGACGCATGACCTGCATTGCGCCTGCATGGTGGCGACCTCCCTGGCGATGCTTCACGAGGGAACGCTCCTTTTCGACGGGACTCCCGACGAGTTTCTGTCCTCCAAGGATCCGCTGATCCAGCAGTTCGTCGAACCGTTTCTCTTGGGTGGGGTTGATCGGGACAGAGTGGCGGCGGAAAGGGGCCGTTAGCGTGGAGGGGAAGGCATGAAGCGCAGTCGCAAGTTGGGGTGGTCCGAACTCAGGGTCGGCATGCTTGTCTTGGTCGGTCTCATCGTCCTGATGGTCGTCATTCTCCAGCTCGGTCGGACGACAGGCTTCTTTCGCAAGACCGTCACCTATCGGGTGTTGCTGGAGAGCGCGGAAGGGTTGAAGCAGGGAGACGTGGTCCGCGTGGCCGGGGTCGATAAAGGGAATGTTCGGCGCGTTCGGTTCGTTCCCCCTCCGAGTCCGGGGGAGCGGGGGAAGATCGAGGTCATTTTGGAGGTTGATGCCGCCGTCGCCGAGTGGGTGCGCCGGGACTCGGTGGTCACCATCGGCACGATGGGGCTCCTGGGGGACAAGTTCGCCGAAGTCTCCCTGGGCGACCCCATCAAGCCGGCGGTGGAACCGGGCGGGACGATCGAGGGGCGCTCCGAGATCGAGTTCCGCAGGCTGCTCTCGGGAGGGGCGACGACGCTGGTCACGCTGGAGGAGACGCTTCAGGGGGTGCGCCGGGTTGTCGCGTCGATTGAGCGGGGCGAGGGGACGTTCGGCCGGCTGGTCCGGGATCCGGCGCTTTATCGCAGCCTGCGAGAGGCGGCCTCCCACATTGAGGGAGTCTCAGATCGGATCCGTCGGGGGGAGGGGACGCTTGGCAAGCTGGCCCAGGACCCCGCGCTCTATGATGACCTGCGCGCGGCGGCAGCGCAGATCCGCCGGTTTCTGGGCAGGCTGGAGCAAGGCGCCCTCGGCAAGCTGGCCGAAGACCCCGCCCTCTATCAGGATCTCCGCAATGCCGCGGCACGGCTGGATCGAATCCTCGGACGCCTGGAGAAAGGGGAAGGGACGGTGGGGAAACTCCTGCAGGATGATCAGTTGCACCGGCAGTTGAGCGAGCTCGCCCGCAACCTGGATCTCCTCGTAAAAGATATCCGTGAGAACCCCCAGCGTTACTTCAAGTTCTCGCTGTTTTAGGACTCCGGCGTCCGAGGAGTCAGGGGGCGGGAGCGATAGGGGACAACCTGGTTACGTCCCTTCGCTTTCGCTTCATACAGGGAGCGGTCGGCGAACTCCAGGAGTTCCCGCGAGGTGTCGGCGTCCTGGGGGAATGAGGCGACGCCTCCGCTGATTGTCACCTTCCCTAACGGCTGCCGATCTCCCGCTTCGAACTTCGTCTCGGCAATCGTCAGGCGGATCTGGTCTCCCTTGAACAGCGCTTCCTCCTTGGTGGCGCCCGGCATGACGATGGCGAACTCTTCTCCTCCCACCCGGCAGACGAAATCGGTTCTTCGGATGAGCCTTTTCACCAATGTGCTCAACTTCTTTAGCAATGTGTCGCCGGCAGGATGGCCGTTTGTATCGTTGTAATGCTTGAAGTGGTCCAAGTCGAGAAGGAAGATCGACAGCGGGGTCTGGTAATTCAAGGCCTTGATCACTTCGTCGGTAAACCGCTTATCGAAATACCGTTTATTGAAAAGGCCGGTGAGGCCGTCCAGGTCGGCGGCTTCCTGAAAGCGCCCCATCTGGGAGGCGTTCTCCAGGGAGGCTGCGCCGAGCCGGCACAGCGTGGTGAGCAGCAACTTGTTCGCTTCGGGGTCTCCCTCCGGTTCCCAGGCCGCAAGCACTCCCATCACC
>JACRHK010000022.1 GCA_016217625.1 Nitrospirota bacterium | reverse complement strand
CGCTTCGTCCATTTTGTCGTAGTCGCCGGTGGCGTTGCCGTACCAATGGAAGTCGAAAATGTCCATATAGCGACCCGCAAGCGCTTGGAGTATGGGGAGATACACGCCATTGAAGTTCCCCGGATAGTTGGCCGGCATGCCGCCGACCCCACCAATCAACACGTAGCAATCGGGACACGCGTCTTTAATCGCGGTGTATGTTATTCGCTGAAGCTCGGAAAAGCCGCTCAACTGATTGCTGATTTCGTTGCTGACCTGCCAATAGCGAATGGGCGCCGTCAGGCCCGGCATATCGTCCACACCGTCGCCGTCGTAGCGCTCCACAACCGCTCGCACAAAGGCCTGGTAGGCCGCGGTATCCACGGGTAGGTAGGAGCCGGCGAGGGAATATCCACTCAGGTGGAGCCTGGGCTCCACCTCGATATTGGCCAGAATGTTGATCCCCGCCGGCACAAGACCGTATTGAGCATCGTAGAGAGACCAGTCGTAGGTTGGGCGTGTCCGGTCCGGCTGGGCGAGCGACCAAAACGCGTACACCGGTGGGCGGTGCCAGCGGACGCCGATGTCCTGTGCCGCGCTGAAGGAGAGCGCAGGAAGTTGTCCGATGGATGCCGGGTGGAAGCCAAAGGGAGAATCCTCGTAGGGAAGCGTTTGTGCAGGCGCTATTCGAACGAGGGTGGGCTCGCCGGGGAAAAGCATCCCGCCCGCCAAGAGGGTGAACGCCCAGAAGGTCCTCGAGATGATTCGCGCCATCGATCCCTCAAGACAACTACGCGCGCCTTCTCCTGGCGCAGCGTGTTACGTCAGGAACCCGAGGTTGGGGAACGTCCCCCCCAGAATGGCTCCCGCATCGGCGCCCAGCCAGCCCTCCAGGACCGTGGCGTAGGACGAACGGAAATCGGTCGTGAAGACCAGGTTGCCGTTGCCGTCCAGCTTCGAGAGGCTCGGGTAGGCGCCGTAGAGGCCGCCCCTCACGCGCGTGCCGATGGTAAACTGCACGCTGGCTGTGCCGTGGTCCAAGCCGCGGCTGCCGTTTTCGGCCACCCGCCGGCCGAACTCGGAGATCGTCAGGATGACGATCCGGTCGGCCAGCCCCTTGGCTTCCATATCCCGCTGGAAGGCGTTGACGGCCTCCGAAAGCGTCGTCAGGAGGTTCGCATGGGTGTTGGCTTGGTTGTTGTGCGTGTCGTAGCCGCCCGTGGAGACGTAGAAGATCCGGGTCCCCAGGTTCCCGGCGATGATCTGGGCGATGAGCAGGAGTCCCTGGGCCAAGGAGGTGGTGGGATACGTGACGGAGGGGGTATAGCTGCCGGCGGCGGCCTTCACGGCCTCGGAGGTCGTGTAGGCGTTCACCGAGACGCCGGCGATATTGGCCCGGGGGAACGTGTCGCTGAGAGAAAGGTTTTCCAGGTTCAGGAACGTATTGACCTGCGATGGTCGATCGACGGGATAACGGGGATCGGTCCTGAACTGGTAGCTGCTGACGGAGGCGATGGAGGGGGTCGAGACTGTGTCGGCGATGAAAGCCTTGGGGACCTGGCTCCCGATATTGACGCTGAAGAGGGCGTTCTCGCTCCCCGGCGGGTGCAGATCCAGGTAGCGGCCGAGCCACCCCCGGGCCTGCACCCCCTCCGGGCTGGCCGTGTGCCAGATGTCCATCGAGCTGAAGTGGGAGAGGATGCCGTTCGGGTAGCCGATCCCCTGGATGACGGCGAGCTTCCCCTCGTCAAAGAGGGTCTTGAAGTTGGCCAGGCTCGGGTGCAGACCAAGCTTCCCATCGAGGGGCAGGAGCTGGGATTCGGGGATTGCCAGCGTGGGCCTGGCCGCGGCATACGCCGAATCGGTAAAGGGCACGACGGTGTTGATCCCGTCATTGCCGCCACTCAATTGGAGAACGAGGAGAATTTTTTCGGGGACGGCGGCCCCATGGGCCAAGCGCGGTTCCCAGCCCTTGAACAGACCGGGGCCGAACGTTCCGATGGCGGTGAGGGTGATGCCCCCGATAAACTGTCTGCGCGTGATGGACATGGCGTCCTCCTTCAGGCGGTGTGGTAGTCGGGGAGGGTGGCGACGAGATGGATCAGCCCGCGCCCTTTCCTGTCCATGAGATTCTCATAGGAAAGACCCGCTGCGCCGTCAGAGACGTACAGGATCAGGGGGGCTTTCTTCGCGGGCGATAGGCCGTAGATGCCCATCGTCTCCAGGAGCCAGTCGATGCCTTCCTCTACGCTTTGGAACGTCCTCCCCCCGATGAGCGCGGCCAGGTCGATGTAGGCGCCTGTCGTCGTCCGGTTGCCGGCAAGGTCGTTCACCATGTTGACGCGCTGCAGGAGCGTGGACGTATTGATCCAGGCCATCCCCCCGTCGAACCCCTCCACGTCCGGGGGGTTGAAGAGGGCCTGGCCCATGGAGTTCAGACGCGAGACAAAGGGAGAAAAATCGCTCCGGACCTCAAGCGTTCGGATCGTGTTGACGACGAGCTCCGTCGGATTCCGCACGAGGGCTCCCCGCGCCCGGTCCGAGTAGAAGGCGTCGGAGGTGAGAATCCAAGTCATCATCGCCTTGACGCTGTAGCTGCTTTCGAAATAGACGCGGGCCAGGGCGTCGATGAGCGCGGGTTCCGGATCTTCGTAGACGAACATTTTCAGGAACTTGCGGGCCATGAACCGTCCGGTCGCTTCCCGGGGGACCAGGAGGTTGATGATATCGTCCCCGTCCCAGTTGCCGGTTTGTCCCAGCACCGTCTTGGTCCCGTAGTCGTGCCACGACGAGCGGAAGAGGTAAGTTCCGGTCGTCCGGTCGATCGTGTGGCCGGTGAAGGCCCGCGCGACCTCCCGGACGTCCTGTTCGGTGTAGTTTCCTACCCCCATCGTGAAAAGCTCCATCAGCTCCCGGGCGAAGTTCTCGTTGGGTTTGCCCACCCGGTTCGTCGCGTTATCCAGCCAGAGGAGCATGGCGGGGTCTTTATAGATGTCGAGCGAGAGATTGCGGAAGTTCCCCAGGGCGTGCCGTCGCAAGAGTTGGTTCTGGTTGAGCATCATGGTGGTGTTCTGCACCTTGCTCATGGCCGAGGTGAAATGGCCGTGCCAGAACAGCGTCATCTTTTCTTCCAGGGGTCTCCACGTGTGGACCATCCGGAAGAGCCACCACTGGACGATCCCCTGATAGGTGCTCAGGTCGAAGGGTTGGACGGCCAGGGCCTGCTCCATCTGGTCGTTGGGGACCTGCTCATCGTTGAGGAGGAAGTCGAGCGTCTTGTCGGGCCCTAACGCGTAAAAGTAATCCACCTCTTCGCGTCGGGCACCGAAGGCGGCGCGGCGGCCCAGATGCGCGACGGTTTCCCTGTCCCAACGAAAGACAGACATGGAGATCCTCCTTTGATATAGGACGATACGCGCGTGCGTGCGCATACTCTATCCCAAAGGGAATGGAAGGCTACCCTGTGGGATGGCTAATACTCGTGCTTGAACCAGCACCAGTGTTCGTGGCCGTGGACGACGTGCTGGGTGTCCGCGCAGCGGAAGACGGCGTCGAGGCTCTCCCATCTCCAAGGGAGTTGATAGGAGCCGCCGAGGCTCTCCTGCGTCATCGGGTCGCGGTTCGGCTCCACCGGCAGCGCGCTGTCGATCAGGGTCTGCCCCTCACCCGCGACATGCACGGAAAACAGGGGCCAGGACTCCTTCGGCCCGTTATAGACCGCCGAGGGGACGACGAGGTTCACGCTGAGGGCCTTGGCGTGGCCGTTATTGATCTGGTGATCGTCCTCAAACGCGTAGTTCCTGACGACCTTCTCTTCCACAAACGACGTGAAGCAGATCTCGGGCAGGAGTTGGCCCGCGGTCACGGGGTTGCCCCGGCAGTCCGTGACCTGGTCCTCTCCCGCCTTCATGTAACGGCCCTCCACCGGATGGATCCAGCCGCCCGCGAGGCTGAGGCGCCCCTGCCAGTTTTCCAGGGGACTGATGTTAAGCGGCCAGGAAGGATTCTGGCAGGTCTGGGTGTGGGTCTCTTCGACATGCGTGAAGTCTCCATACCCCCAGAACAGCAGGAAGTCATACAGCCGGTAGGCCAGCGAAAAATGGGCTCCGAACTCGATCGCGTGGCCTTCTGCTGTCAATGCGATCCGGTAAGGAGGTTGAGGGCCCCCCGGCTGGTAAACCTGGGGGAAGCGTTCTTCGAACTGCCGAGCGGTGTAGGTTTCGCTCAGGCGGAAGACTTCGCTTCCGGAGGGACGGGTGACACGAAGGTCGATGCGGAGCTTCGCCCCGTCGGGATCGGTCGGGGGGTAGCCGAAGACAAAGCTCAACCCATCCCAGGCGTCTCCCGCGGTTCCGGCCTGACTGCGCCAATGGAGAGCGGTGTGATAACTTCCCCCAGGAGACGTGCAGTAGTCAGGGCTCAGGACCGAGTTGGGGTCGCCCGTTTCCCACAGGAGCTCGCTCGTCAGGTGCAGGGCGGCGCAGAAGGGGCCGGAACATTTGGTCCCGTCGTAGAACGGCGTCACCGTGACCTCGAAGATAATCGGCTCCTCCGTGCCGCTATGGAACATCTCGTTGACGAACCCATAGTGGACCTCGTAATGGCGCCCACGGTAGGTGGGGCAGTCCCCCACCGGCCCAGCCAGAGCCAGCGGCGGGCCGAGGAAGAACGCCATGGCGACGAGACCCATCAGGAGGAGTCGAAGGTTAAATTCCACGATGTGCCGTTTCATGACTCATACCTCCTTATACGTATTCCTCCGTGTTTTGAGGTCTACCCCCTTAGACACGCATTCGAGAGAGAGGGTTGAAGGGCGCAGAATCGGCATGGTCGACAGGGATGTAGCGAGAAACGTGCCAACTTGTGGTAGTTCGGAGAACGCGGTAAAAAGGCTCCATGATCAGGCGGAATGACATGAAGTGGCAGCGAAAGGCCTTCCCCTGACAATATTCGGCAGAACGGGCCGTGCGGGTTTCACGCAGAGGATGCGTTCAGGACGTCGCGAGGAACTCGCGTTGGACGAGAGCCCGCTCCTGCTCCGGCGTCTGCACCTCGCCGTCCAGCCTGGCGGCCAGGAGGCGGTCCAGGATCTGCCGGAAGCGGGGGCCCGGCGGGATCCCGAGGGCTTGAAGATCGCGCCCCGTTACGCCGGGCCGCACCTTTCGGATGTCGGAGAGGTAGTGGGCGATGACGCGCCGGCTCTCCCCGCGGGTGGTCTTCGTCATGGCGAAGAGGAGTCCCCCTAAGGATGCCGGATGCAGGAGGGCGTAGACGGCGCTGGGTTGCACGTGGCCGCCGCGCGCCAACGCCGCCAGGGTCTCTTGGACGCAGGCGCGATCCTGGATGAACCGATCGCTCAACCGCCCCGGCATGCAGAGACGGGCGCAGACCTCGCGGAGGGCGTCATCGGCAAGGCTGTCCAGCAGGGCCATCAAATAGAGGTACCACCGTTGAATGGCTTCTTCCGGGAACTGGATCCGATGCCAGGCGAGCGTCTCCCGAAGGCCTTCGAAGAGGCGGGTGGAGGCGGGTGTGAGGCGGAGAGCGGGGTGGATGAAGCGGAGGAGATCGAAATCGGCCATTCTCCGGAGGACCTTCACCGGCTCGGCCTCGGCGAAGAGGCT
>JACRHK010000199.1 GCA_016217625.1 Nitrospirota bacterium | reverse complement strand
CTGAGACCGCCCTCATAACGCGGGCCTGCCGGTGGATCCAGATCCCGGGGCGCCTTCCCCACAATAGGCTCACTCATGAGGGGCGCGGTGTTGCCGATCTTGCGCGACCCGTGGCAGCTTCCGCAGGTCAAAGACTCCCCGGGATGCACATACGTCTGAAACATAGACCTGTGAACTGCCAACCCGTTCTCATCCAGCAACTGGAACATCAGCGGCACACCGGCCGGGACGCGAAAACAGGCCGAGCCATCCGCCTCCACAGGCGTGGTCCCGACAATACGTTTTAAGGTCTCGCTGCCGCCTACCCCGTTCGGTCGCCCCTGATACACCTGGTGGTAAACTATCTCCATCACTTTCAGACGTTTGATGACGGTTCCCGGCTTGATTTTCGGGTCGATGAGATAGACATTATGCACCGCGAAGACACCGTCCTTCTCCTTCGCATTCAATAGCGAGGGAATGATCGGCGGCTTGACCCGCGGCCGCAGCGGCATCGGCGAGAACGAGGAGACCTCCGGATCCCGGTAAATAAGCTCCCGCCCGCCAAGAGTGTCCACTAGATAGATGGCGTGACTGTTGGGGATGATTGAACAACCGGTAATGCGCTCCGGCGAGTAGGAGGCCAGAAAGAGGTCCTCGCTCAAAGGCCACGGTGTCGTATAACAGCCCATGGGGCTCCACTTTACATAGTCAACGGTCTCCGGGGTGATGTGGGTGAGGGGAGCCTCTCCATCCCACCCTTTCCGCGGATCAATCAGGACGAGCGAGCCTTCAAAGAAGGTGTACGAGTTCGCGATCACGCCCACCACCTTATCAGAGCCGGGCACCGCGCGGAGGTTGAAGGTCGACTCCGGATTCTTGGTATTGTTGCCATAAAAGGACGTCGTAGCGGTGCCGTCCTGCCCGGTGGTCCAGACACTAAACCCGATGCTGGGACCACGGTCTACATAGTCCCAGCGGGTGTAAATAATGCGGCCGTCGTGAAGCAGACTCGGCCTCCACTCGCCGGACTCTCCATAAGAGAGCTGCCGGATGCCGGTGCCATCGGCCTTGGCTCGATAGAGAGCGCTGGCCCCGCCCATCAAGCATCGGTTGCTGGTCTGAGAGCGCGAGGACATGAAGGCAATGTCTCCATCGGGCAGATAGATGGGAGACGTATCTTCCACAAGATATGTGTGCCTGCCACCGCTGGTTTCCATCAAATCGCCGGTTGTCCCGGTGATCTGCCGGAGACCGGAGCCGTCCACCCCTGCCTCATAGATGAAGCCGCACCGCAACATGTGGTTCCCCTCCGTGTGGTCAACGAAGGTGAAGAGCAATCGCTTGGCGTCAAAGGAGAGATCGAAATTCGGCGGCCAGAACGAGCCCTTGGGCAGCTTGCCCTCCAGAATGGTCTTCGCCTTCGGCTCCTCCCGCCAGGGACTGAGGATGGTCGGGCCCGGGCCGGGACGGCTGGAAATGCCCATGTCAAGGCAGGCGTATTCGTATACGAGACCCAGAGACGCGGCCCCAACCCTGTTGATGACCAGCTTCTCGAAGTCCAACAGAGGGTGCGACAGGATGATCTTCCGGCGAAGCCACCGGCCGTCCAGATAGAGCGCCCTCCAGTCCATCCCCCCCCGGCCCTGCGCCTCCGCCACGCGCTTCTCGAACGCCTTCAGTTCCGCCGCAAGCTGCGGGCGAGGCGCGCTGCGCTCCACATACGCCAACGTCTTCCGTGCCAGGTCTACCACTCCATCCACCATCTCCGGCGTAGGCTGGAAACCGAGCGACGCCTTGAACATCTCATCCAGAGTTTTTGGGAGGGAGATATCGGCCCTGGGCTTGCGCTCCTTATGGACGGGAGAGGTGAGCCTGAATGCCTGGAAGATCATCTCGCGCTCTATCAGCTTCTTCCAATCATCCTGGCCGCTTGACTGCCCGGCCACCGGCAAATCACCCAGACACATCGCCAGCAGGACCGCCACGGACACCATCCGGGACGCCATTCGTGTGCTCATGCGTAACCCTCCTATTCTAGAAATCCTCATTCTCGATCTGTGCGAGGAAGGACACCGGCGGCGTCCACCTCGATCTCGAAAAGGAGATCCTGGCGGCAGACGTCGGTCTGCATGGAAACATGGGGGAAATGAGTCAGCCCCCTCTCGGCCAGCCAGGCGTCGAACGCGGCCGCGTCGGCCATCTTCTTGAAGTAGGTGACGGCTCGGGTAACCTCCTCGAACCCCAAGCCACGGGACTTCAGGATCGCCTCCACCACCTCCATCGTCAGATCGACCTGCCCCCTCGCGTCCCCAAGCCGCGCGCTGCGGCCCTCTCGGTCTATGCTCGCCGTCCCTGAGACCAGTACCCGCCGCAGGTCCGGCGCCGATATCTCCATGGCCCGGCTGAAGCAGCTCCCATACTTGGGCGCCGGGCACTGCAAGGGGGACGCCACCTCGCGCGCCACCGTGGAGGAGCTGAGGGGCTTCACCGCCCACGCACCGGCCGACACCGCGGCGCCTAGCGGGTTTCGGCCGCCGATCCCCGTGCTGGCGGGTAGCCGGCCCCCCAGGATGCCGCGCTCCCGGAAGAACTCCGCCCGGACTTTGTTGAAGGGCTGGTACCATGAGAGGAGGCCATCAAGGTAGAACCACGTCCGGACCACCTCCGCCATCCCCATCCCAGCCTCGCCGAGAGCGGCCTCCATAAGCTCGAACGTCCGGCGGGCCTGCTCCGCCCTCGGGGCGCTCCTCTCCCCTCCGCTCAAATCGCCCCGGATAAGATTCCTCCCCCACCCGTCCTCGAACAGCCGACCTGCGATCCGTCCCCCCACCCTCACCGTTTCCACGGCGACGCCGGAGACGGCCATGACGTGCATCCCCGAAATGGCGGCGGATCTGTTGTCCGCTCCGTAGGCCTCATCTCCCTCGATCCAGGAGACGGGCCACTCGATCGGGCCCACCGCGGCCCCCTTCGCCTTGAGCGTTAACTCGCGCGCGGCAGAGGCGCCGCAGACGGCGTGACGCACGACAGCGGCGCGGTTCTCGCGGAGGACCGCCCCCAGGCGCCCGATCGTCTCCTCGATCCTCTCGCCGGGGAGGGGCTTGATGGTGAGATGGATCTCATGGAGCCCGCGGCATCCCAGGACGGCGACCTCCATCCCGTGGTGGTTCAGCATCCGTCTGGCCAACGGGACCACCTTTCTCTTGGCGCTCGCGAGCATCTGTGCCACAGCAAAGCCGCTCCGATTCATTCCTCTATTTT
>JACRHK010000201.1 GCA_016217625.1 Nitrospirota bacterium | reverse complement strand
TGTCGCCGGGTTGCAGACCGGCCGCCTCACGGACTTCTTTTGGAAGTGTGACCTGGCCCTTGCTGGAAAGTTTACTGATATGCATGGTAAAGCCTCCTTTACTCTTTACAGTAAAGATACGATAAATAGCCAGTATTGTCAAGCAGATATTTCCGGATGCAGAACTGTAAAGGCTCATGGTATCCAGCCTCCGATTCGGTTAAAATATCTTTCCCCAAAGCAATTTAACCGATTGAAGAGGTGGTACCGATGAGCCCAATAGCATATTACCATATCTGCCGGGATTTAAGAAACCCTTTCGCTTTTAGGATCAAGATGGTCCAGCACGCCCAACAGCATAGCATCAGCCAAGCGGCCCGCACTTTTGCCACAACTCGCAAGACGGTGCGTAAATGGCTCAAACGCTACCAAGCCCAGGGCACCGCAGGTCTCCACGATCAGTCCAAAGCCCCTCACCACATTCCCCATAAAAGCCCGCCGGGGGTGGAGCAGCAGGCCCTGGACCTCCGACGGCTTCTGCCCACGTGGGGCGGCCATCGCTTACACACCGAAGGGCGTCTCCCCATCAGTGGCACCACCTGCTACCGGATCTGGCAAACCCAGGGCCTGGTGAAGCCCCGAAGACGCAAACATCACAAAAAACGGGATCTGCGAGAGGTCAAGAAACGCTTTGCCCCCTTTGCCAAACTCCAACAGGATGTCAAAGACCTCGACGATATCCCCACCTACTGGCCCCTGATGAGAACGCTTGGTTTACCCCCGCATCAGCTCACCTGCCGGGAGATCCGCACCGGCGCCACCTTCTTCGCCTATGCCTACGAGAACACCATGACCAATAGCCAACTCTTCCAAGCCTACGTGGCGGAGCACCTTCAGAAATACGGGGTCTCGCTAGACGACGTGATCCTCCAGACCGACAACGGCTCCGAGAATATCGGCTCCTGGAAGAAAAAGACCCCCAGTGCCTTCACCCGCCAAGTGGAAGAGCACTACCGGATGCAACATGATCGCATCCCGCCTCATTGCTCCACCTACAACTCCGATGTGGAGAGCTTCCATAACCTCATCGAACGCGAATTCTACGACATCGAAACCTTCTCCGGCATACCGGAGCTCTTAGGCAAGGCGTATGCCTATCAACTCTACTTCAACTACCAGCGGCCCAACGCCTGGCGAGAGGGCAAATCCCCTTATGCACTCCTCCGAGAACTCGCTCCTGACATCTCTTCCAAGGTGCTGGCTCTTCCCCCTGCGATCGTGGATCAGTTCCTTAAAAACCTTCCCCCAGGGGAATACTCTGATATGGCTTCCCTCAAAATCTCTCGTCCTGGACCAAATGTGAAAGCCAAAATCCTTGACAAAGATCACATGGAGGTTAAAATGACTCAAAACCCCTCTCAAGGTGGATACCATCTACCTTTACTGGTCAGAAATTTACCCTGTTAGAATGCCCCGTGTCTTGCCACGGGGATGATGATCCAAGAAATCTTCCCTGTCTGCCCCCCGACGTCCGTCGGAGCGGGGACAGGCAGGCGCTTTTTCACGCGGGGTGGATGCTCCGTGTGAAATTCTAACGGGGTGTACCGGAAAGCGAGCGGGGGGATCAGTATCTGCCGGTGAAGGAGAAAAACGCGGCGATCTTCTCGTTAGTCTCCCGCAGGCGCTCCGAAAGCGTCCGGCAGAAGGTCCAGAGCAGCTTGAAGGCCATCTCCTTGTTGAAGAAGAGGAGTTCGTCGAGATGGGACTTGGAGATTGTCAGGAGGGAAACGTCGGTGTTGGCGATCGCATAGGCCGAGCGGGGAAAATCATCGATGAGGGCCATCTCCCCGAAATAGTCGCCGGGTTTGAGCACCGCCAGGGCCTCCTCCCCCACGCCCGGGATCATCTTGCTGATCCGGATCTCCCCCTTCGTGAGGATATAGCACTTATCCCCGAAGGCCCCCTCCCGGAAGATGACGGCGTCTTTGGTGAAAGTCTCCTCCTTGCAGAGCTTGGAGATCTCCCGGAGCTCATCGTCCTGAAGGCCTTGAAACAGCTTGATCTTCCGAAGGATATCCAGAGCCATCGTTTATCCTACGGGAGGGGTTACTTCAAAGGCGCCGGGCAGGTAGGTGATCTCCTCTCCTTGTGCGGTTTGGCGGATGGCCACCACATCGAACCGTCCGGGCAGGTGTCCCAGCTTGCGGCTCATGATAAAGGAGAGCGCCGCCTTTGTCAACTGCCGTTGCTTGCGGGGGGTCACGGCGAGTTCGGGTGGTCCGAACGTCTCCCCCCGACGGGTCTTCACCTCCACGAAGACCAGCGTGTTGCCATCCAGGGCGATAAGGTCGATCTCCCCCAGGCGGCAGCGCCAGTTGCGCGCCAGGATCCGGTACCCGCGCCGCCGGAGATACTGGGCCGCACGGTCCTCTCCCCGACGGCCGATGATCCGGCGGAGGAGGCTCACGATTCCACCCCTTGTAAGGGGAGCGGGAGATCGCAGACGCCCCGGAACGTCTTCCGGTGGAGGGGGCAGGGGCCGTAGCGGCGCAGGGCTTCCAGGTGCGCCGGGGTGGGGTACCCCTTATGCTCATGGAAGCGGTACTGGGGATAAACGGCATGGCATTGCGCCATCAGGCGGTCGCGCGTGACCTTCGCGATGACCGAAGCGGCGGCGATGGAGAGGCTCCGCTGATCGCCTTTGATGAGGGGCGTTTGGGGCAGGGGGCACGCCGGCAGCGTGAGGGCGTCCAGGAGGAGATGGTCGGGAGGCGGGGTGATCTGGGCGAGGGCTTCCGTCATGGCGAGCCGGGTGGACTGCAGGATGTTGAGGCGGTCGATCACCGGCGGCTCCACGATTCCCACGCCGAAGGCGACAGCCTCTTGCCGGATCGCTTCCTCAAGGCGGTCCCGCTGCTGCGGGCTCAGGCGCTTGGAGTCGTCCAGGCCCGGCAGGAAGCTTTCGGGTGAGAGAATGACCGCTGCCGCGACCACGGGGCCGGCCAGGGGGCCCCGGCCGGCCTCATCCAGGCCGGCTACCCGCCGGAAGCCCTGCTGCCAGAGCGCCTGCTCAAAAGCCAGGAGGCGTTCCAGCCGGCGCCGTTCCCCCGCAGGAATCTTGCGGCGATCCCCTTCCTTGAGGAGGGAGAATTGCAGCGGGGGGATCCGCTCAGATCGGGCAGGGTTGCGGCGCGGCATGGGGCCCCGGGTTCGGAATTATTGAATCTTGCATAAGCATTGGATCTGCCACCTCTCCCTCTCCCTAACAGGGAGAGGGTTGGGGTGAGGGTTTGAGGGGGGTGCCCTCCGAGACCCCATCCTCACCCCGGCCCTCTCCTTTGCAAGGAGAGGGAGTCAGGGAGTAAAGGCGGCTGTTCCATTGTTATTTGTTATTGCAAATCTCAATAAGCGGTCGAGGTCGCGGCTTCGGCAGACGCGATGGCTGCGGTGCCCTGCTCCCGCTCCCGGATGCGCGCGGCCTTCCCTTTGCGTTGCCGGAGGTAGGAGAGATTGGCCCGGCGGACCTTGCCCAGTTTGGCGACTTCCAGCTTCACAATCGTGGGAGAATGGAGGGGGAAGATCCGCTCAACTCCCACCCCATAGGAGACCTTCCGGACGGCGAAGGTCTCCCTGGCGCTGCCGCCGCTCCGGCGGATGACGACGCCTTCGAAGACCTGCACACGCTCCTTGTCCCCTTCGACAACCTTGGAGGAGACCCGCACAGTGTCTCCCACGCGGAACGCCGGCAGGTCCGACCGCATCTGGCTCCGCTCCATCATGTCCAGTCGTTGCATGTTCTGTTCCTCCTTTCTTGGTAGCTGTCAGCTGTCAGCGTTCAGCATTCAGCGGAGAGATTCCACTGTGCCACCGGACTTCATGCGCGTGAAGCTGAACGCTGAGCGCTGACCGCTGAACGCTTATGTCTCCTGCTCAATCTCCCTGAGCAGCTCACGGTCCTCCGGGCTGAGCGGTGCGCGGGCCAGCAGGTCGGGCCGCCGCGCCCGCGTGCGGCGGAGGGCTTCTTTCCGCCGCCAGCGCCGGATCTGCTCGTGATGTCCCGAGAGCAACACCTCGGGAACCTCCATCCCGCGAAACATCGCCGGACGGGTATAGTGCGGGTAATCGAGCAACCCCTCCCAGAACGAATCCTCGCGGGCCGAGGCCTCAGCGCCCAGCGCTCCGGGTAGGAGGCGCGCCATCGCTTCGATGACGACGAGGGCCGCCAGCTCTCCGCCGGCGAGGACGTAATCGCCGATGGAGATCTCCTCATCCACCGCTCCGAGGCGGACCCGTTCGTCAATCCCCTCATACCGGCCGCAGAGGAGGACGATTCGCCGGGTTTCGGCCGCCAGTCGCCGGGCCGTCTCCTGGGTGAAGCGCTCCCCCTGGGGGGTGAGGAGGATCACCCGGAGCGGGTCTCCCGTCGCGCGGAGCGACTCCAGAGCCTGGAAGATCGGCTCCGGTTTGAGGACCATCCCCGCGCCGCCGCCGTAGGGGACGTCGTCGGCAATCCGGTGACGCCCCTCGGCCCAGTCCCGCAGATTGCGGACCCTCACGCACAGGAGCCCTTTCTCCTGCGCGCGGCGGAGCAGGCTCTCCTGGAGGGGAGAAGCGAAGACCCCCGGGAACAGGGTCAGAACCTCAACCTGCAGCATCCCCCAGCAGCCCCGGTAGCGGGTGAATGACCATCCGCTTTCCCCGGAGATCGATCACCCGGATGACGTTGCGGATTGCCGGAATGAGCGTCTCGCGCGGGCCGTCGCGCACCACGTAGACGTCGTTGCTTCCGGTCGGGAAGATCTCCGTCACCTCGCCGAGATAAGCCCCCTCCACGGTGTAGACCTTCAGCCCCAGCAGCTCGAAATGGTAGAACTGCCCCTCGGGGAGCGGGGGAATCTCCGAGTCCGGGATCTGGATCACCCCTCCGACGAGGGAGCGCGCCGCTTCCGAGGTCTCGCATCCTGCAAAGC
>JACRHK010000200.1 GCA_016217625.1 Nitrospirota bacterium | reverse complement strand
GGAAATCGCCCGGGACCTTCGGGGCGGCTCCATCGGGCGGGTGCCTGTCGCGGCCTTCGGCGCGGAGGCCCGGCGGGCGCTTCCCGTCCGGAAAATGGAGGCCATCACCTCCCGCTACTCCCTCCGCTTCACGGCGCAGGACAAGCCGGGGGTGTTGTCGAAGATCTCCGGCATCCTGGGGGCCCACCAGATCAGCATTGAGTCGGTCATCCAGAAGGGCCGGGGGTATGGGGAGGCCGTGCCGGTCGTGATGATGTCGCATGAGTCGCAAGAACAGAACGTCCGCCTGGCGCTGGAGGAGATCGACCGCAGCCCGGTAGTGACGGAGCCGACGGTCCTCCTCAGGGTGGAGGCGTGAGGCAGGGATGCGAGAACGTTGCACGCTACACGTTCCGCGTTCAGGTCTTGACGTGTGACGTGCAACGTGCGACGTGCAACGCGGATCGTTTCACGTGAGACGCGCAACATGACACTCAACCGCGGAATCATTGAGGCGTACCGGCCGTTCCTTCCGGTGACGGAGGCGACGCCGGTGGTGACGCTGCACGAGGGGGGAACGCCCCTCATCGGGGCGCATCATCTGGAAAAAGCCCTGCTGCGCGGCCTGGAGGTCTATCTGAAGTTCGAAGGGGCCAATCCCACCGGCTCCTTCAAGGACCGGGGGATGACGCTGGCCATCTCGAAGGCCGTAGAGGAGGGGGCCAAGGCGATCATCTGCGCCTCCACCGGGAACACCTCGGCTTCGGCGGCGGCTTACGCGGCGCGGGCTGCGCTGCAGGCCTTCGTCCTGATCCCTGAGGGGAAGATCGCCCAGGGGAAGCTGGTGCAGGCGCTGATCCACGGGGCTGTCGTGCTGCAACTGCATGGGAATTTCGATGAGGCCCTGAACATCGTCAGGGCGATCGCCGCCCAATTCCCCGTGACGCTGGTGAATTCCCTGAACCCCTACCGGATCGAGGGGCAGAAGACAGCAGCTTTCGAGGTCTGCGACCAGCTCGGGGCGGCGCCCGCCTACCATGCCCTTCCCGTGGGGAACGCCGGCAACATCACGGCCTACTGGAAGGGGTACAAGGAGTATCAGGCGGCCGGGCGGATTACCCGGCTGCCCCGGATGATCGGGGTGCAGGCGGAAGGGGCGGCTCCCATCGTCCTCGGCCATCCCGTGGAACAGCCCGAGACCGTGGCCACAGCCATCCGGATCGGCAACCCGGCGAGCTGGAAAGGGGCCGTGGCCGCCCGGGACGAGTCGGGCGGGAAGATCCTGGCTGTGAGCGATGCGGAGATCCTGGAAGCTTACAAAATGGTGGCCACGATGGAAGGGGTCTTCTGCGAGCCGGCCTCGGCAGCCTCCGTGGCGGGAGTCCTCCGTCTCTACCGCGAGGGGTTCTTCCGTGAGGGAGATCGGGTCGTCTGCACGCTCACGGGTCACGGCTTGAAAGATCCCGACCGGGCCGTCCAGGCGGCGCCGAAACCCCGGACGGTGAAAGCGGACCTGGCCGAAGTGGTGAGGGGGCTGGGGTTGTAAAGCGTTGCACGCTGCACGCTACACGTTAAGATCTCTAACGTGAGACGTGTGACGTGTGACGCGAAAACGTGCAACGTGTGACGCATATGCTTATCGTCCAAAAATACGGCGGTACTTCGGTGGGGGACCTGGAGCGGATCGCCTCCGTGGCGCGCAAGGTGGCGGCGGCGCGCGACGCGGGGCATCAGGTGGTCGTGGTCCTCTCCGCCATGAGCGGCGAGACGGACAAGCTCCTCCAGATGGCGCACACGATGGTCGCCCATCCCGACGAGCGGGAGATCGACATGCTCCTGTCCACGGGGGAGCGCGTGACGATTGCGCTCCTGGCGATGAAGCTCATCGAGATGGGGTATCCGGCCCGGTCGTTCACGGGGCGCCAGGTGGGGATTCTCACCGACTCGGCCCATACGAGGGCCCGGATCGAGCGGATCTCGGCCGAGCGGATCCGCGCTTCCCTGGACGCGGGGGAGATTCCCGTGGTGGCCGGGTTCCAGGGGATCGACGAGAAGTCGGACGTCACGACGCTCGGGCGGGGCGGCTCCGACACGACGGCCGTGGCGCTGGCCGCCGCCCTGAAGGCCGATGCCTGCGAGATCTACACCGATGTCGAAGGGGTCTACACGACCGATCCCAACCTCGTGCCCCACGCGCGTCGGTTGAAGAAGATTTCCTACGACGAGATGCTGGAGATGGCCAGCTTGGGGGCGAAGGTCCTGCATAGCCGTTCGGTGGAGTTTGCCAAGAAGTATCTCGTTCCGGTCCGGGTCCTCAGCAGCTTCAAGGACGCGCCCGGAACGCTCGTGACCAAGGAGGACGCGGAGATGGAGCAGGTGGTGGTGTCGGCCGTGACCTACAATAAAAACGAGGCGCGGGTGACCCTCATGGGCGTCCCCGACCGCCCGGGCATCGCCGCGCGGATCTTCGGCCCCATCGCCGAGGCCCGCATCGTCGTGGACATGATCATCCAGAACATCAGCGACGGGGGGCTCACCGACCTCTCGTTCACCCTCTCCCGGTCCGACCTCATACCGGCGATGGAGATCATTCGGAAGACGGCGCGAGAGATCGGCGAGCGGGAGGTCAAGGTTCATGAGCACATTGCCAAGGTCTCCATCGTGGGGGTGGGGATGCGGTCGCACTCCGGCGTGGCGGCCCGAATGTTCGAGACCCTGGCCCGCGAGGGGATCAACATCATGATGATCTCCACCTCGGAGATCAAGATCTCCTGCGTGATGGAAGCCAAATATACCGAGCTGGCCGTCCGGGTGCTGCACGACGCGTTCGGGCTAGGGGAAGAGCCGGGGGCGGTGAGCGAGGAGTGAAACGTGAAGGGTAAGGGGTAAGGGGTAAGGGGTAAAAAGTGAGAAGTGAGGAGTGAGAAACGCTGAAAACATGAGGACAGTGCAACTCTACGATACGACCCTCCGCGACGGGACGCAGGCCGAGGAGATCGCCTTCTCCGTCGAGGATAAGCTCCGGATCGCCCAGAGGCTGGACGATCTGGGGATCCACTACATCGAGGGGGGGTGGCCGGGCTCCAACCCGAAGGACCTGGCGTTCTTCCGTCAGGCGAAGCAGCTTCCCCTGAAGCAGGCAAAGGTCGTGGCGTTCGGGAGCACGCGGAAGGCCCGCTTCGCGGCCCGGCACGATCCCAACCTCCGCGCCCTTATCCGGGCGGAAACGCCGGCGGTGACCCTCTTCGGCAAAAGCTGGGACTTCCACGTGCGGGAGGCCCTCCAGATCCCTCTCAGGGAGAATCTGCGGCTCATCGCCGATTCCGTGGCCTTCCTCAAGAGCCGCGTGCCGGAGGTCATCTACGACGCCGAGCATTTCTTCGACGGCTATAAGGCCAATCCCTCCTACGCCCTGGAGACCCTTCGGGCCGCCGAGCGGGCGGGGGCCGACTGCCTGGTCCTCTGCGACACCAACGGTGGGACGCTCCCCAGCGAGGTAGCCCGGATTATCCGGGAAGCGCAGAAGGAGATCAAGTCTCCGCTGGGCATCCACGCCCACAACGATGCGGAGATGGCCGTGGCCAACTCCATCGTGGCCGTGGAGCAGGGGGTGGCGCAGGTCCACGGGACGATTAACGGCTTCGGCGAGCGGTGCGGCAACGCCAACCTCTGTTCCATCATCCCCAATCTGAAGATCAAGCTGGGGATCGACTGCATCGCGGACGATCAGCTTGCCCGGCTCCGCGAAACGGCCCGCTTCGTGGACGAGCTGGCGAATCTCCCCCACTTCACGCGCCAACCGTATGTCGGCGATTCCGCCTTCGCTCACAAGGGGGGCGTGCACGTGGACGCCGTGCGGAAGCACCCGGGGACCTACGAGCACATCCGGCCGGAGCGGGTGGGGAACTCCCAGCGGGTGCTGGTCTCGGACCTGGCTGGCAAGGCCAACATCCTGCACAAGGCAGCCCAGTACCGCCTGCCGTTTCCCCGAAAGGACACGGTCAAGCTGCGGGAGATCCTCGAGCGTTTGAAGGATCTGGAGCATCAGGGGTACCAGTTCGAGGGAGCGGAGGGCTCCTTCGAGCTCCTCATGAAGAAGGCCCTGGGGAAGCACCGGCGGTTCTTCGACCTCATCGGGTTCCGGGTCATCGTGGAGAAGCGGAAAGAGCGGGAGGATCCGATCAGCGAAGCCACCATCATGCTGCGGGTGGGTGATCATGTGGAGCACACGGCGGGCGTGGGCAACGGGCCGGTGAACGCCCTCGACCAGGCCCTCAGGAAAGCCCTGGAGAAGTTCTACCCGGCGCTGAAGGAGGTTCGCCTGATCGATTACAAGGTCCGGGTCCTCGCGGCGGGGAAAGGGACAGCCGCCAGAGTGCGGGTGCTCATCGAGTCTGGCGACGGCAAGTCGAAGTGGGGCACTGTGGGGGTTTCGGAGAACATCCTGGAGGCCTCCTGGCAGGCCCTGGTGGACAGTATTGAGTATAAGCTGTTGAAAGGGGATGAGGAGTGAGGGAAACAGTCAAGAAGTCAATAAGTCATTAGGTCAATAAGTCAATATTTTCTCATTGACTCATTGACTCATTGACTCATTCACCACCCACCATGTATTTAGAAGAAGCCATCGTGTTGGAGACCGCCGGCCCCGTGGCGCGGGTGAAAGCCGTGAAGGGGGAGGGGTGCGGCGCCTGCACACCCGGGTCGTGCGCGTTCGGAGGCGCCGAGGAGCTGCTCTTGGAGGTGGACAATCCCGTGGGGGCGCTGGTCGGCCAGCGGGTCGCCATCGCGCTGGAGGCGGGGGCGATTCTGAAAGCCTCGCTTCTCGCTTACGGCGTGCCGATCCTGGCCGCCGTCCTGGGGGGAGTTGCAGGGGGGCTTTACGGCGCTTGGTTCGCCCCGCAGCAGGACGCCGAGCTATTGGCCTTCGCATTCGGGGGGATGGCGTTCGCGGCCGCGTTCCTCGGCGTGCGGGCTTACGACCGCCGCCCCGGACGGCACATGGAGTTCCGGCCAAGGATTGTGAGGGTGCTTGAGTAAATTTCAAAATGCAAATTTCAAAATGAACATCTGATATTTTGCAATTTGCACTTTGCATTTTGCAATGGAGGTCAATATGGCTGAGGTCAAAGGGGTCGAGGTTGAACGGATCCGGAATATGGGGATTATCGCCCATGGGGGGGCGGGGAAGACGTCGCTGACCGAAGCGCTCCTCTTTCAGGCGGGGGCGATCGACCGGTTGGGCCGGGTGGAGGAGGGAACCTCCACCATGGACTTTGAGCCGGAAGAGGTTTCCCGGAAGATCACGATCACCTCGGCCGTGGGATTCTGCGATTGGAAGGGACACCGTCTCCACCTCATCGACACGCCCGGCTATCTCAATTTCGTGGAGGACGTGAAGGGGTGCCTCCGCGCGGCGGATGGGGCGGTGGTCCTCATCAGCGCCATCTCGGGCGTGAAGGCGGAGACGGAAAAGGTCTGGGCTTACGCCTGCCGGTACGAGCTGCCCCGGATCGCCTTCGTGAACAAGATGGACCGGGAGCGTGCCGATTTCTACCGGGCGGTGGGCGACATGGAACAGAGCCTCACCCGCGAGGCCCTGCCCGTGCAGGTCCCCATCGGCGCGGCGGAGACGTTCGAGGGGGTAGTGGACCTCCTCACCCTCAAGGCGCTCTATTTTGTAAAGGACGGCAGCGGCAAGGTCGCCGAAGGCCCCATTCCCGACTCCGTGCAGAAGGAGGTCGAGACCTACCGGAAGCGGCTGGTGGAGCGAATCGCCGAAAGCGATGACGCCTTGCTGGAGCGGTACCTCGAGGCGGGCGATCTGGAGGAAGCGGCGATCCTCAAGGGGCTCCGGGAAGGGACGCTCACGGGGAAGTTCGTGCCGGTGCTGTGCGGGTCGGCGACAAAGAATATGGGAGTCCGGCCGCTGCTGGACCACATCCTGACCTGTATGCCGTCCCCCGCGGATCGGGCCCGGATTGTTCCCATCCGCGGGCAGCATCCCAAATCGGGCGACACGGTGACCCGTCACCCCTCCCCGACCGACCCGTTCTCGGCCTTCGTGTTCAAGACGATTGTGGATCCTTTTATGGGGAAGCTGACGCTCTTCCGCGTCTACTCCGGCCAGCTCGCCTCCGACTCCGGTTTCTTCAACGCCAGCCAGGGGAAGCGGGAACGCTGCGGGCACGTCTTCCTCCAGCAGGGGAAGAAGCATGTCCCGGTCCCCGTCGTGGGGGCCGGCCAGATCGCGGCGGTGGCCAAGCTCAAGGAGACGCAGACGGGCGATACCCTTTGCGAAGAGGCGCAGCCGATCGTGTTCGAGCGCATCCCCTTCGCCGATCCGGTGATGGCGTTCGCTATCTCCCCCAAGACGAAAGGGGACGAGGACAAGGTGAGCGCCGCGCTGAGCCGCATCCTCGAAGAAGATCCCACCCTCCGCTTCCACCGGGACGAGGAGACCAAAGAGATGATCCTCGCCGGGATGGGGCAGACCCATCTGGAGGTGACGTTGGAACGGCTGAAGCGGAAGTTCGGTGTCGAGGTGGTGATGAACACGCCCAAGGTCCCTTACAAGGAGACGATCAAGGGGGCGGCCAAGGCCCAGGGGAGGTACAAGAAGCAATCGGGGGGGCGCGGCCAGTACGGCGACTGCTGGATTGCGATCGAGCCGCTGCCGCGAGGCGGGGGATTCGAGTTCGTGGACAAGATCGTGGGCGGGGTGATCCCCCGGCAGTACATCCCCGCCGTGGAGAAGGGGGTCCACGAGGCGATGCGCGAGGGGGTCGTCGCTGGCTATCCCATGATCGATCTCAGGGCGACCCTCTATGACGGCTCCTTTCACACGGTCGATTCTTCCGAGATGGCGTTCAAGATCGCGGGGTCCATGGCGCTTAAAAAGGCGGTCCATGAGGCGCGGCCGGCGCTGCTGGAGCCGATCATGAACGTGGAGGTCATCGTGCCGGAAGACGCCCTGGGCGGCGTCATCGGCGACCTGAACTCCAAGCGGGGAAGGGTGGTGGGCGTGACCCCGCAGGCCCATAGCCAGAAGATCGCGGCCCAGGCGCCGATGGCCGAGATGTTGAAGTACGCCCCCACGCTCAACTCCCTCACCAGCGGCCGGGGGATGTATTCCATGGAGTTTTCCCATTACGAAGAGGTGCCCAGCCACTTTGTGGCCAAGATCGCGGCGGCAAAAGGCGGGCAGTCAGGAGTGAAAAGTGAAAAGTGAGGAGGCATGAATCAAGAAGGGAAGAAGAAAATAGTCATATTTATCATGGATTTTCCCTTGACAACCGGAGGAGGTTCTTGTAAGCTTTAACCGGCCTGTTTTCCGGGAGGGTGGAGGAGGCGATGACAAAAGCCGACATTGTCGCAGAGGTGTACGAGAAAATAGGCCTCTCCAAGAAAGAAGCGGCGGAGATTGTCGAGCTGGTCCTGGACATGATTAAGGGGACCCTCCAGCGCGGGGAGACGGTGAAGATTGTCGGGTTCGGCAACTTCGTGGTGCGCAAGAAAGGTCCTCGGAAGGGGCGCAATCCGAAAACCGGCGAGGAGATTGAGATCACCCCCCGGAAGGTCGTCACGTTTAAGCCCAGCATGGTCTTTAAGGGATTCGTCGATCGGTAGCGCTCAGGATGAGACCCATGGAGAAAATCTCGAAGGCTCAACCGCTCCCTTTTC
>JACRHK010000021.1 GCA_016217625.1 Nitrospirota bacterium | reverse complement strand
GGCGACGTGGTGCTGGGCGTGGATCGTTTGAAGTTCGAGACGCTTCTTGAGCGGCAGAAGGCCTTGCACGGGGCGCGTCTGGACACGGACCTGGGGGCTTCCGCCCTCCGAGAACTCGTCCGGCAATACAAGGCGCTGGTGCTGAAGGAGACGGGCAAGCCGTTTCCCGAGGCGCCGCTCCAACAGCTCCGGATGGCCATTGACGCCGTCTTCAATTCCTGGTACGGCCAGCGCGCCGTCGAGTACCGGAAGATCTACGGGATCCCCCACACCTGGGGAACCGCCGCGAACGTGCAGGCGATGGTTTTCGGCAACACGGGCGACCGCTCCGGCACCGGCGTGGCCTTCACCCGCGACCCGGCCACGGGCGAGCGGCGCTTCTACGCCGAGTACCTCCTGAACGCCCAGGGGGAAGACGTGGTGGCGGGCATCCGGACGCCACACCCCATCGCAAAACTCAAACAGCAGATGCCCAAGGTCTACCGGGAGCTGGAGCGGATCTACAAGAAGCTCGAGCGGCATTTCCGGGACATGCAGGACATCGAGTTCACGATCCAGGACGGCACGCTCTACCTGCTCCAGACCCGGACGGGCAAGCGGACGGCCCGGGCGGCGATCCGCATCGCCGTGGACATGGTGCGCGAAGGGCTGATCACGAAGCAGGAAGCGCTCCTCCGCGTGGACCCTTCCCAGATCGACCAGCTTCTCCATCCGATGATCGATCCGAAGGCCAAAGCCCAAGTCATCGCCAAGGGGCTCGGGTCGACCGGTGCGGCCGTGGGGAAGGTCGTCTTCTCCCCCGAGCGGGCGGAAGAGTGGTCCCGGCGCGGCGAGAAGGTCATCCTTGTCCGGCATGAGACCTCACCGGAAGATGTCGGCGGGATGCATGCCTCCGAGGGGATCCTGACGGCGACCGGAGGGTTGACTTCTCACGCGGCGGTCGTGGCGCGCGGGATGGGGAAGTGCAGCGTCGTGGGCTGCGGGGAGATCCGCATCCGGGAGCAGGAGGGGTTCTTCTCCGTGGGCGACCTGGTCGTGAGGGAGGGGAATCCCATCGCGCTCAACGGGAATACGGGCGAGGTGATTCTGGGGGCGGTCCATCTCATCAAGCCGGAGCCGGACGCCGATTTTCTGACCTTCCTCCGCTGGGCCGACACGGCGCGGACCCTGGGGGTGCGGGCCAACGCCGACACCCCCGCCGACGCGGCGCAGGCGGTGAAGTTCGGCGCCGAGGGGATCGGCCTCTGCCGGACGGAGCACATGTTCTTCGGGGAGGGGCGGATCCCCCATGTGCGGGCGATGATCCTGGCCAGAGACGAGGGAGCGCGTCGCAAGGCCCTGGAGCAGTTGCTCCCCATGCAACGGGAAGATTTCCTCAAGATCTTCCAGGTGATGAACGGACGACCTGTGACCATCCGGCTGCTGGATCCCCCGCTGCACGAGTTTCTGCCCAAGTACCATGAGGTGTTGCAGGATCTGACCCGCCTCCGTCTCACGAGAGGCGATCCGGACGCGATCCGGGAGCTGGAGACCCTGTTTCAACGGATCAGCGAGCTCCACGAGTTCAACCCGATGCTCGGCCATCGCGGCTGCCGGCTGGGCATCACATTCCCCGAGATCTACGAGATGCAGGTCCAGGCGATCTTCGAGGCGGCCTGCGCATGCAAGCGGCAGGGCAAACGGGTCCTCCCCGAGGTCATGATCCCCCTGACCGGGACGCGGCAGGAGCTGGCGGATTTGCGGGCCCTCTCCGTCCGGACGGCGGAGGAGGTCATGCGGCGCGAGCGGGTGCGCGTCCGGTACCTCATCGGCACGATGATTGAGGTCCCCCGCGCCGCGCTGGTGGCCGACCAGC
Organism: Nitrospirota bacterium; assembly: GCA_016217625.1. Lineage (GTDB taxonomy): Bacteria > Nitrospirota > RBG-16-64-22 > JACRHK01 > JACRHK01 > JACRHK01. The sequence continues at coordinate 895 of JACRHK010000021.1, read as the reverse complement.
TTGCGGAAGAATCGGCGTTCTTCTCTTTCGGCACCAATGACCTGACGCAGATGACCTTCGGCTACAGCCGGGACGACGCGGGGAAGTTCCTCCCCCGCTACGTGGAGAAGGGGATCCTGCCGGGGGATCCCTTCGCCTCCATTGACGCGGAGGGGGTGGGGCAACTGGTGCAGATGGCAAAGGAGCGGGGCCGGAAAGTCCGTCCGGACTTGAAGCTGGGGGTCTGCGGCGAGCACGGGGGAGACCCCCGATCGATCGCGTTCTTCCACCAAGTGGGCCTGAACTACGTGAGCTGTTCTCCCTACTCCATCCCTGTCGCCCGCCTGGCCGCGGCGCAAGCCAGGTTGAAAGAAGTCAAGAGTCAGAAGTCAGGAGTCAAGAGTCAGGAGTGAAAGGTGAAAAGTGAAAAGTGAGGAGAGAGGAGGGTGACCATGCGGAGGGGATGGATCGCGATCGGGTTGACATTGGCGTTGGCACTGATGATGACCGGGTGGGCCCCGACGGCCATCGGGGCGAAACACCAGGCGGCCAAGAGCGAGCAGTCGGTTGTCCGGACACTGACCGGGGAGGTCACGGCGATCGACCTGCAAGCGACCCCTCAAACCCTCGTCGTGGAGGTGCCGAAACCGGGGAAAGACGCGCTCACCGTCGGGGCGACGGTGGATGCAGGCACCGCCGTAAAGGTCGGCGGGCAAGCGGCCAAGCTGGGTGACGTGAAGCCGGGGGATCGGGCGACGATCAAGTATGAAAAATCCGGCAAGGGCCTCCGCGCTCTGGCCGTGACCGTCCAACCGAAGAAGGCGGCCCCGGAGAAGAAGGCGAAACCGGAGAAGAAAGCAAAGTAGCCGCAGGCTTTATGCCTGCGCTTTTACCCCGTTAGAAAAGGTCGCCGACT
>JACRHK010000192.1 GCA_016217625.1 Nitrospirota bacterium | reverse complement strand
GTGGTTAAAATCCTCGGGGCCGAAATCCCTGTCGTCGTCTATGTGGCGCCCAGTGGGGGGCGGGCTGCCTCGGCCGGAGTCTTCATCACGCTGGCGGCCCACACTGCGGCGATGGCGCCGGGGACGAACATCGGCGCCGCTCACCCGGTGGGGTTGGGCGGGGGGCAGATGGATAAGGAGATGGCCCAGAAAGTCACGAATGATGCGGCAGCCTATATCCGCTCCATCGCCGAAAAGCGCGGCAGGAACGCCGACTGGGCGGAGGAGGCGGTCCGCCGTTCGGTCTCCATTACGGAGAGCGAAGCCCTGAAGCGGAAGGTCATCGACCTCGTGGCGCCGGATCTCCCCGCGCTCCTGGAAGGGCTGCACGGGCGGAAGGTGGAGACCATGAAGGGGGAGCAGGCGCTTCAGACCCGCGGGGCAACGGTCCGGGAGATCGAGATGGGGATCCGGCTGACGTTCCTCAACATCATCAGCGACCCCAACGTGGCCTACCTCCTCATGATCCTGGGGTTCTACGGCCTCTTCTTCGAGCTCTCCAGCCCGGGGGCGATTTTCCCCGGGGTGTTCGGGGGGATCAGCCTCATCCTGGCCTTCTATGCCTTTCAGACGATCCCGATCAACTACGCGGGGCTGCTCCTGATCCTCCTGGCCATCATCCTCTTTCTGGCTGAGATCAAGGTCGTCAGCGGGGGGGTCCTGACCATTGGGGGGGTCATCTCCATGGCCCTGGGTTCCATCATGCTCGTTGACTCCGAGGCGGCCCCCTTCCTCCGGATCTCCTGGTCCGTCATCCTTCCGGTGATCCTGCTCACGGTCCTCTTCTTCGCGGGGCTGGTCACCATGGCAATCAAGGCCCAGGTGGAGAGGAGCACCCTGGGACAGGAGGGTCTCCTGCTGGAGGTGGGAGAGGCGCTGACCGATATCGCCCCGGAGGGGCAGGTCATGGTCCACGGGGAGACCTGGAGCGCCGGGAGCGATGAGGTGATCAACAAAGGGGAACGCGTGCGCGTCGTGAAACTAGACGGGTTGAAGTTGAAGGTGAAACGGGCATAAGATCGAGCCGCCTGCCTGCCGGCAGGCAGGGAGGAGAGCTATGCAGAACCTACTGACATCGTTACCAACCGCGGTATTTCTCCTGGTAGCGCTGATTTACTTCCTGGCCAGCGCGATCAAGATCTTGAGGGAGTATGAGCGCGGGGTCATTTTCACGGTGGGGAAGGTGAGCCCGAAGACCGCGGGGTTTCTGCGGGGCGTGAAGGGACCGGGGATCGTCATCCTGATCCCCTTCGTCCAGAAGATGGTCCGGGTCCCTCTCCGGACGGTCACCCTGGAGGTCCCCCCCCAGGACATCATCACCAGGGAAAATGTTTCCGTGAAGGTCAATGCCGTCGTCTTCTTCCGCGTCATCGATCCGCGCCGGGCGACCCTGGAGGTGGAGGATTATTACCATTTCACCTCCCAGTTCGCCCTCACGACCCTCAGAAGCATTCTAGGCCAGAGCCATTTGGACGACCTGCTGGCCAAACGGGAAGAGATCAACAGCGAGCTCCAGAAGATCATCGACCAGCAGACCGCCCCCTACGGCGTCAAGGTCTCGGCCGTGGAGGTCAAGAACGTGGATCTGCCGTCGGACATGCAGCGGGTCATCGCGAAGCAGGCCGAGGCGGAGCGGATCCGCCGCGCGAAGATCATCAACGCCGAGGGCGAGTACCAGGCGGCTCAAAAACTTTACGAGGCCGCCCGGATCATCGCCCAGGAGCCGACTGCGTTGCAGCTCCGTTTCCTTCAGACGCTCGTGGAGGTGGCGACGGAGCGCAACTCGACGACCATCTTCCCCGTCCCCATCGATCTCCTCGAGCCGTTCATCCGGCGCCGGCGGGAGGAGAAGGAGAAGGCAGGATAGCTTGGGCAGGGGGAAGAACCGCAAAAGGAGCCTTCGGCGGTGGCTCCGGTACCAATATCTGAACCTCGTCCGGATTGACGATACCCCCGAGAAGATCGCCTGGGGGATGGCCTTGGGCGTCTTCCTGGGTTTTTTCCCGACGTTCGGTCTGGGCATCATCCTGGCGGTGGTGCTCTCCGCCTATTTCCACATCAACAAGGTGGCGGCCGTCCTGGGGACCTTCGTGATGAACCCCTGGACCTCCCCCATCGTCTGGACGGGGAGCTATCTTCTGGGGGCCCACCTGCTCAACCTCGACATCGCGCAGCTCATGGCGGACATCCGGGATCTCAAGGCCGCGGAAGCCTCGCTGGAGACCTGGACCAAACTGCTCGCTGCCGACGTCCTCTGGCCCTATCTCCTCGGCAATTTCCTCATCTCCGTGGGGTCCGCCGTCCTCTTTTACTACCTGACGCTCTGGGGCGTCCGGACCTATCGGAGAATCCGCGGGGAGCGGCGCGCGCGCCAATCCGTCGGCCACTCCGGCCGGGGCGGATCTCTTTAAGGACGACGGGGAAGGACTGCGGTGAACCTCCCGAACTTCCTCACGACCCTGCGCATCCTCCTGATCCCGGTCTTCATCATTGCCCTGCTGTATGGTGAATACGGGCTTGCCCTTGGCCTCTTCGCCCTGGCGGGGGTGACGGACGGGCTGGATGGCTTCATCGCGCGGAGCCGCCACCAGCAGACCCGCCTGGGGAGTTACCTGGATCCCATTGCCGACAAGCTGCTGCTGGATACGTCGTTTATCACACTCGCCGTGCTACAGGAGCTGCCGGTTTGGCTGGCCGTGATCGTCCTGAGCCGGGATGTCGCCATTGTGGTAGGGAGCGCCGTCCTGTATATGCAAGAGCACGCGCTCAAGGTCTTCCCCTCCTGGCTCGGGAAGGGGACGACGTTCCTGCAACTGGTCCTGGTGGCCGTGACGCTCCTGTTCATGAACTTCGGGGGGGACCCGCTTCTCCACCAACTGCTCATCTGGGCGGTCGCGGCGTTTACCATCCTCTCGGGCCTGCACTACATCGCCCGCGGGATCGGGACGATGAAGCTTCCCCTTCTTGCCCTGCTCCTCCTCATGGCGTTCCCGGGGCCGGCCTGGCCTGATTACCTCTTCGAGATGAAGAATGGCCGGATCCTCCGGGCCGAGGGGTATGTCGATGAGGGAGGGCGGTATCGCGTGACCATCCACGGAGGGACCCTCTGGCTGGAGAAGGCGGAGGTGGAAAAGATTCGGAAGGAGTCGGGCAAGAAGCCCGACCCCCCTCCGGCGAAACCCGGCAAACCCAAGTCTCGCGCGCCGGCCGCGGCAGAGTCTCCTCCCCAGCAGACGCAGGCGGTAGCCCCGCACCCTCAGGAAGCGCGCGAGACGGATCGGGAGGGGCGGGACGCCGAGTGGTGGAGGGATCGGGCGCAGAAGCTCCGGGCGCGGGTCGCGGAGCTCCGTCAGGAGGACGCTCGGCTCACCCAGGAGATCGATGAGCTGGAAAAGCAGTGGGGGACGGCTCCGGAACACTTGAAACGCGAGGAGGTGCGGGACCGGATCGGTTACCTCCGGATCCGCCGGGGGGAGGTCAAACGCATCCTGGAGGAACAGGTCCGGATTCTGGAGCATGACCTGCCGGATGAGGCGCGGAAGGCGGAAGCGCCGCCGGGGTGGCTGAGACAATAATCATGAGGGAAATAGTCAATAAGTCAATAAGTGAATAAGTCAATAAGTCATTAAGTTATTAAGGTCATTAAGTAAATATTGACTCATTGACTTATTGACTCATTGACACATTCACCAATCACCAATCACTAATTAACCAATTCACCAATTAACCAATGAAGATTACAGGGACAACGCGAGTTCTGGGCATCTTCGGCTACCCCGTGGCGCATACCCTTTCCCCCGCGATGCACAACGCCGCCCTGGAGGCCCTGGGGATCGAGGCCTGCTACCTCCCGTTCGAGGTAGCCTCGGCGGATCTTCCCGGCGCCATCGAGGGGATCCGGAGTCTGGGCTTGTTGGGGGTCAATCTCACCATCCCTCACAAAGAGGCGGCCCTCCCTCTCATGGACGCTCTCTCGGAGGAGGCGGCCCGTGTCGGCGCCGTCAACACGGTAGAGGTCAGAGAGAATAAACTGGTGGGACACAATACGGACGGCCTGGGGTTTGTCAGATTTCTCCGGGAGGATCAGGGCCTGAGCCTGGATGGGAGGCGGGTGTTGGCGCTGGGGGCGGGAGGCGCCGGCCGGGCCATCAGCTTCGCCTGCGCCGGAGAACACGCCACGCAGATCGTGATCGCCAACCGCTCGAAGGAGCGGGGCGAACGGCTGGCGGCCGATCTCCGGCGCGCCTATCCGAAGATCCGGATTTCAGTGGCGCCTTTGACCCCGGAGGCCCTGGACGGGGTTTTCCGGAGCGGGATCGATCTAATCGTCCAGACAACCCCCATGGGGATGCGGCCGGAGGATCCGGCGCCGATCCCGCCCGAGCTGATCGAGCCCCACCATGTGGTCTGCGACATCGTCTATCTGCCCGAGGAGACGCCGCTCCTTCAGGCTGCCCGTCTCCGCGGCGCCTCCCTGGTCGGGGGGTTGGGGATGCTCCTCCACCAGGGGGCATTGGCGTTTGAGCTCTGGACAGGGCGCCCGGCCCCGCTGCCGGTCATGCGGGAGGCGCTTCAAAACGAGCTGGCACGGAGAAAGGGTTAATATAGACGGACGGTCACCTTGACGAACAAGGGGATTGAGGATATAATTGAATACTGCCTGCTGTCAGGAACCGCAGTGTTCCCGCGGGCTTAAGTCTTTGAATTCCTTTCGGGGGGAGACGTGGCGGGCCGGTTGGGCCAGATGCTGATAAGCGCGCAACTGATCAGCGAGGATCAGCTTAAGAAGGCGCTCCTCCTTCAGCAGAAGGAGGGGGGGCGCCTCGGGAGCAACCTGGTGAAGCTGGGGTTTGTGGATGAGGATACCCTGGTCGCGTTCCTCAGCAAGCAGTACGGAATCCCTTCCGTCAACCTCTCCGAGGTCGAGGTGGATCCCAAAGTGCTCAAGCTGATCCCCGCCGAAGTCGCCCAAAAGTACCAGATCCTCCCCATCGGCCGCACGGGCGCCACCCTCACCGTTGCCATGGTGGACCCTTCCAACGTCTTCGCCATCGATGACGTCAAGTTCATGACCGGCTATCACGTCGAGGCGGTTGTCGCCTCCGATTCCAGCATGAAGGCGGCGATCAACAAGTACTACAGCTCCGGCGACGCCCTGCAGACGGTCCTCGACGGCATCAAACTCAAGGAAGACGCCCTCGACATCGTCCACGATGAGGAGGAGGACGTCAACCTCGTCGACCTGAAGCAGGCGGTCGAGGAGGCGCCGGTCGTCAAGCTCGTCAACCTCATCCTCACCGACGCGATCAACAAGGGGGCCAGCGATATCCACGTCGAGCCCTACGAAAAGTCGTTCCGGGTGCGCTACCGGATTGACGGCATCCTCTACGAGATCATGTCCCCGCCGATGCGGCTCCGCGCCGCCCTGACGTCCCGCATCAAGATCATGGCCGAGCTGGACATCGCCGAGCGCAGG
>JACRHK010000191.1 GCA_016217625.1 Nitrospirota bacterium | reverse complement strand
GATCCTCATCGTCACGCACAACATGCAGCAGGCGGCCCGCGTCTCCGACTACACGGCCTTCATGTACCTGGGGGAGATCATCGAGTTCGGGAAAACGGACCAGATCTTCACCGTCCCCTCCCAGAAGCTCACGGAGGAGTACATCACGGGGAGGTTCGGGTAAACCCCGTACCACGCTGACGCACCTGTCTGCGCAGGCAGGCGTGGTACGGGGTAAACTGGAGGAGCCATGGAACGGACGTTCGATGAAGAGCTGAAGCAGCTCAAGGGGAAGATCCTCGATCTGGGGACCCTGGTGGAGGAGCAGATCCGCCAGGCCATGCAGGCCCTGGTCCAGCGGGATTCCGAGGGGGCCCGACGGACGATCGAGGCCGATCACCGCGTCAACGGACTGGAGGTGGCCGTCGACGAGGAATGCGTCCGCCTGATCGCACTGCGTCAGCCTGCAGCGGGGGACCTCCGGTTCCTCACGATGGCGATGAAGATAGTCACGGACCTTGAGCGGATGGGCGACCTGGCCGTGGATGTCTGCGAGCGGGCCATCGAGCTCAACGAGGAGCCGCAGCTCAAGCCGTACATCGATCTACCCCGGATGGCCGCGCACGCCCAGCGGATGGTCAAAGAGGCCCTGGACGCCTTCGTGAACCGGGACGCCGAGCTGGCCCGGAAGGTCTGCCGGGACGACGATTTCATCGATGATTTGAACGAGCAGGTCTTCCGGGAGCTCCTCTCCTTCATGCTGGAGGACCCCCACACGATCACCCGCGCCATCCGGCTTTCCTTCATCTCGAAATACCTGGAGCGGATCGCGGACCACGCCACCAACGTGGCCGAGATGGTCGTCTATCTCGTGGAAGGGAAGATCATCAGACATATGGCGGTGTGAAGAGATGGAAGATGGAGGATAGACGATGGAGGATGGAAGAGAGAAAATGGAATCCGGAAGTCAGCAGGTGATGATCAGTTTGGTGTAGTGCTGGAGCTCCACGACATTGGTCTGCTCTGAGGCGTGGGTCTCTTCATTCTTCGGGAAGCTCTTGAAGAACTCGTGGAAGACCGGCTTGCCCCGCACGCCCACGGCGGCAAGCTGGTCGCTCTTCGCGTCCCATTCCAACTGGATAGCCGCCAGAGGAAACGGCGCCGGCGGTTTCAGGACGGCCGCCCCCTTTTTGGGGTCAAACACGCTCCCGTGGACGCAGCAGGTGATCGTCTCCGCTCGCTCGGCCAGGGGCGAAGGCTCGCGCAAGTAGGAGATCATCGCCGTCTCGGGGTCGGGGTGGACGAAGGCGTGGGAGCAGATGGCCGAGTACGCGACGATCGACCGCCGGGGGCCCGCCCCGCCGGGCCAGCGATAGGTCTCGCCCGTTTCGGGAGAGGCCACCTGCTGCGGTTTGAGCGTCTCGCCGAGATCAAGGAGGAAACAGGGGGTGGTGCTGTAGGGGTAGAAGAAGAGATATGTGGTGTGGGGCTTTAGTGTCGCAGACTTGAGCGCGGTTCCGTCTGATCTTACGAGCCGTGCCCGGGGATAGGCTTGCGCAAGGGTTTCTTGGACGGCAAATCCCTCCCTCGCCCGGATGGCTTCCAGACCCGAGAGGGTCGCCAGGGTCGTGCAGATCTTCAGGAACTGTCGGCGCTTCACGTTCGGATTCCTCCCGGTGTCCTCCTCCCTATACCGTAACGCTTCCGCGAAAAGAATGTCAAGACCGGCTGGGCCGGGACCGGGATATGCCCTCTTGAGGTTTTGGGTTGACAGATGGAGGCGGTTACGGTAGGGTAAATCGTCCCGAAAGAACATGCAAGGCGGGCGGATAGCTCAGCGGGTAGAGCGCTGCCCTTACAAGGCAGAGGCCACAGGTTCGAGCCCTGTTCCGCCTACCAGATGTAAATTCGAAATTCGAAATTCGAAATTGTTTTGAAATTGGGGGCGTAGTTCAGCCGGTTAGAACGCTGGCCTGTCAAGCCAGAGGTCGCGGGTTCGAGCCCCGTCGTCCCCGCCATGTTTTCTGCCCAATGTTCTTCTTGCTTTGCGGCCATTTTGTCCCGTTGAGGAAAAGGACTTCCTTTCCCCGCCCCGGTTTCCCTAAAGGGCGCATGCCTCGTTCTTGTTGATCCATCAAGGGTTTAACTTGACACCCCTTGCGTTCTATGGTAGCGTTACTAAGAGAAATATACTGTGTGCCCTCCTTCCGCCATTTTTCATCGGTGGAGTGTAGAAATTGATGCAGCGCCTCCATCCACCGCAGCGATGAGCGCCGCAAGTCCCCGCTTGACAGCGGGGTGGGGAGCCTCCGAGGGGGAACGGTCCAGCACGATCCGACTGCCAGCGCATCCGGGGACGGAACCGGCACATGCCTGCCGGCAGGCAGGCTCTCCGGCCTGTCTGCCGACTCGCAGGCTTGTCGGGTGCTTCTTTCGGGTGCTTCATGAAGCCATAGGATGCCTCACATGGCCGCCCAGAAAGATACCATTATCCAAGAAGCGCAACGTTACGTGGCCCGCGGCCAGATCGACAAAGCGATCGCTGAGTGGCAGAAGCTGCTGAAAGACGCGCCCTTCGACGGGAACATCTTCAACACCATCGGCGATCTCCACCTGAAGCGCAACGCCAAGCTGGACGCCATCGAGGCCTACGAGAAGGCGGCCGACGTCTTCAGAAAGAACGGCTTCGATCTGAAGGCCCTGGCCGTCTACAAGAAAATCGTCGGCATCGACCCCAACCGCGTGGATGCGCACTTGGCCCTGGCGGAGTTGAATGCGTCCAGGGGACTCCTCATCAATGCCAACGAGAGCTACCTCGCCGTGGCCGAGTTCTACACCCGGAGCGGACTCGTCGAGAAGGCGCTGGGGGTCTACCTGAAGATGGCCGACCTCAACCCGGGGAATGTCAAGCTCCGGATGCGGTTGGCCGAGATGTATCTCCGTGAGGGGCTGACGACCGAGGGGATCGGCTCCTATCTCGAGGTCGCCAGGCGCTATCGGGAGGGCGGGGCCGACAAGGAGGCCGAGCAGGCCTACCGGCGCGTGCTCCAGCTCGAACCCGGCTCGGCGGAGGCGGTCGTGGGGCTCGGCCAGATCCACCTGCGGGCGGGTCGGCCTCTGGACGCCATGGAGGAGGTGCAGGCCCTGCTGCGGCGTCAACCCGACCATCAGGAAGCCCTAACGCTCTACGGGCGGGCGGCAGCCGCAGCCGGCCGACTCGATGAAGCCATCGAGACCCTGCGGAGGGTTGTCGAGCAGGATCCCTCCCTCCTGGCGCCGCGCGAGATCTTGGGGGGCATCCTGCTGGAGGCGGGCCGGGTGAGCGAAGCCCTCCAGGCGGCGCAACCCTGTTTCACCCGCTATCAGGAAGAACGGGCGCCGGAGAGGGTCGAGCAGTTCCTTCGCGAGGCGATTCGGACGAGCCCCGACCTCCTGGAACCCCACCGGATGTTGGCCGACCATCTTCTCAAGCTGGGGCGCGAGCGGGAGGTCATCGCGGAGTATGAGACCCTGGCGGAGATCTATTCCCGTCGCGGGGAGGCCCACCTGGCGATCAACGTCTACCAACTGATTCTTGAAAAGGATCCGGACAACTTGGAGGTCCGGAGCCGCCTGAGCGCGCTCCTTCCCGAGGAAGAGGCCGCTACCCCTGAAGCCGCTGCCGCCGAGGAGGCGGCCCCGATGGCCATCGGGGAGCCGGCCATCCCGGAAACCGTGGAGGAGGCGCGCGAGGAAGCTCCTGAGGCCACCGTCGCGGAGGATGCCTCGGGAATGCTGGGCATCGGGGATCCCGCGCAGGAAAGGGTGGCGTTCGCCGGTGAAGACTGGGAGTCTTCGAAAGTCTTCGATCTGGATGTCGAGACCCCCGCGGCCGAAGAGGCCATCGTCGAAGATTTCACCGAGGTGGAGGTCTACGTCAAGTACGGGTTGCTCGAGCGCGCCATCGAGCAGCTCGAATCGATGGTGGAGCGGAATCCCCGGAGCCTCGAAGCGCATCGCCGGTTGAAAGCGCTCTATCAGCGCCAGAACAAGAAGGAGAAGATCCTTCGGGAGTGCCTGACCCTGTCGGAGCTCTACGAGCAACTCGGCAGGACGGACGAACGCGAGCAGGTGCTCCGAGAAGCGTTTGGGATTAACCCCAACCACTGGGAGGTGCGCCAGCGCCTGGGGCTCAAGGAGGAGATCCCCACCGAGCCGACGGCGCTGGAGCCGGCCATCCCCACCGTGGACCTCTCCGGCGTGCTCCTGCCGGAGCAGATGGCGACCACCCTCACGCCGGTGACCGAAGAGGAGGCGGCTCCCCCCGAGCCGGCGATTCCTCCCACGGAATTGGAGGAAGACCTGGCAGAAGCCGAGTTCTACGTCCAGCAGGGTCTGGACGAGGAGGCCGTCAAAGTCTACCTGCGGGTCCTCACCCGCCAGCCGGATCTGGACGCAGCACGCGAGAAGCTGGAGGCGCTCCAGCAGCAGATCCGCGCCGCGACTCCCGAGCCCTCGCTGGAGATCGTCCTTGAGGCGGCGCTACCGGCGTCCGAAGGGGCGGTACTCGCGGAGCCCGCCGCCCCGATGGCCATCGGGGACGCACCCCAGGAGGCACCCGCGCCCGTGGGCACGCCCCCCCTTGAAGAGGCCGAGTCCGAGCCGTTGTTGGAAGACCTCTTGGAGCCCGAGGATCTCCGCGCCGGCGGGGCAGCCGCAGCCGTCACGGAACCCCCGGCGGCGGAAGGCTTTGGAGGTCCAACGGTGGTTTCGGTCCCAGACACCTCTGCGGTCATCCCGGAACCCGCTCCTGCCTCCGAATCGCGGGGGGAAGAGGAAATCATCTGGCCGGAGATCGAAGAGCCAACGGCTGAAAGCCTTGCCGGGGCGCCGGAGGAGAGCGTCCTCCGGGAGATGTCGGTCGAGGGAATCGAACGGGAGCTGGAGGACGCCTTCCGCGAGACGTTGCCTTCCCCGGAGGAGCCCGGCGTTGTCGAAAAGGAGGAGGAGATCAAGGTAGTCCTCTCGCCCGACACGGTCGGCGTCCCCCTGGCGGAAGAGGAGCCGGCTGCGGCAAAGGGCGTCGTGGAAGAGGACGACTTCGTAGATCTGGCCGCGGAACTCAAGACGGTCATCGAGGAGACCCCGGCTCCGTCCCGCGCCTTCGAAGACAAGGACATGGAGGATCTCTTCTACGAGTTCAAGCAGGGGATCGAGCAGTCCCTGGGGGAGGAGGACTACGAGACCCACTACAACCTCGGGATCGCGTATAAAGAGATGGGGCTTTTAGGTGAGGCGATTGAGGAGTTCCAGTTGTCTTCCCGCGATCCGGCGCGCTTCATGAATGCCTGCACGATGCTGGGGATGTGCTACATGGAGAAGGGGCAGCACAAATCCGCCATCAACGAGTTCCGGAAGGGGCTCGCGGAGCCGGGTCATTCCGAGGAGGAATACATGGCCCTCCAGTACGAGCTGGGCACGGCCTATGCCGAAGCGGGGTTCCTGCAAGAGGCGCTGGAGATCTTCCAGGCGATCCTCATGAAAGATCCGGGTTTCCGGGAGGTCTCCGCCAAGGCGGCGGAGATCGAGGAGCGGTTCCGCCTGACCCGCGGGATGGTTCCTCCCCGGCCGGACGGCGCCGGGCCGGCGGGGGATGCGGCGCGGGGCAGGGAGGCCGCCGGGGGCCGCGGCAAGGAGACTCCTCCTCCCCGGACGAAGCCGGCCGGGGAGCAGAGCGCGGCCGACACGGACACGGGGAAGGCCAAGAGGAACCGAATCTCCTATCTCTAGGGGGTGGGAATGAGCTACGAGGAATACTATCAGCTTCAAGAGCAACCGTTCGCCAACGTCATCGAGAACCGCTTTTTCTACAACAGCGCCCAGCACGCCGAGGCCCTGCTCAGGCTCCGTTACGCCATCGATACGATGAAGGGGCTGGCCGTCCTGCTGGGGGATATCGGCACGGGGAAGACGACCATCGCCCGGAAGATGCTGGACGACCTCGAAGAAGACCGCTATGAGTCGGCCCTGCTGGTGATCATCCACGGGGAGGTCACCATCGAGTGGCTGCTCCGGAAGGTCGCCATGCAGTTCGGCGTCGAGGAGTATCAGGCGCCGAAGGTGGAGCTCCTCGGACGGCTCTACGAGCGCCTGGTCGGGTTCAACGAGCAGGGGAAGCGGTCCGTCGTCCTCATCGACGAGGCGCAGATGCTCCGGTCGCGTGACGTGATGGAAGAGCTGCGGGGGCTCTTGAACCTCGAGGTCCACGGGGCGAAGCTCGTCACCTTCATCCTCTTCGGCCTGCCGGAGCTGGACGATTCCCTTTCTCTCGACGAGCCGCTGAAGCAGCGGATCGCTCTCAAGTACCGCCTCCGCGCCTTCAACGACGAGACGACGCGGGAGTACATCCTGCACCGGTTGAAGATTGCCGGCGGCGATCCGGACCTGTTCACCCACGAAGCCCTGGAGACGATCCACCACGCCTCGCGGGGCGTGCCCCGGCTGATTAATACCCTTTGCGACAACGCCCTGCTGGAGGGCTTCCTCACCCGGCGCGAGCAGATCGATCACGACATCATCCAAGACGTGGCGGCCGATCTCGGCCTCGACAGCGCCGGGCCGACCCGCGGTTGAAATCGCTCCCCGCCGTGCGTTTCTCCCCTGGTGGGTAGGGAGATGAGGAGAGGGGGCGCGAAGACGCCTCTCCACTTCCTCTCTGAACTCCTAGCGCTTCTTCCTCGCGCGCGTCCGCTTTGGCTCGTCGGAGGAGCGCTCCGTGACCTGTTACGCGGCAGGCGCCGCATCCCGGATGTTGATCTGGTGGTAAGCGATCCCTTCGCCTATGGCCGGGCCCTGGCCCGGCGAGTGGGCGGGAGCTT
>JACRHK010000196.1 GCA_016217625.1 Nitrospirota bacterium | reverse complement strand
GTTTTCGCTAACGAATCGCGGGTCACCCTGACCCCATTTTGGGCACCATGCCCTGATTGGAGGACATCTTACTTCCCTGCTTTGTGGACTATCTCGTGCGGCTCTGACAACATCCGCTCAGCGCACTTGGGACAGATGCTGTGAGTAAACTCGGCGTCGGTCTTTTGCATGACATAGCTTTCGACCTGCGTCCATTGATTGTCCTCGCCGCGGATGCTTTTACAGCTCGCACAGATGGGGATGAGCCCGCTCAGGACCTTGGCGAGGGCTTCACTGAGGGCCCGCTGGAGCGCGTGCGCTTCTTGTTCGTAGCGAACGCGCTCCAGGATGAGAACCCTCTCTCGTTTACTCTTGATACGTTGCAACCAGAAGCCAATGCCGATGAAATAGAGCAGCAACATGATCCCAAGTGCCTGGAGGAGTTGGGTGGCCCTCCGCCCGTCTGCAATGTCGGCGTGAATCGGCACCTCTCCAGCGCCGAGGACGTCCATGGTGTTCAAGAAACCTAGCGCCGCTAAGGCGAGGCTTTGCGAGAAACCGCTAGCAGGCTGCAGGGCGTCACCCGTGCGACCAGAGGCAGCCTCAAACGAGCTGAAGAAGTGGCGCTGCGCAGCCACCCAGTTCTCGAAGGTCTCTGATAGCTTGCCAACGTTGGCCGACAGCACAACGTTGTAACGAGCCAAGGCTGTGTAGCGTTCCAACAGATCGGTCGCTGAGCCAACAGCAAGGGAGAGCGCGCGGTTACTGGCCTCAACATCGGTGGTCTCGAGCAAGCTTGCTTCTGTCTGCTTGATCGTCAGGAAGGGGCGTCTCATCTCGTCGAGCATCTGAATGGCCGCCTGGCCCCGTTCGCCCGTCTTGATTCTCTGCGGTAGCTTCAGGTAGATGACCACCGCAGAAAAGCTGAGGACACCGATGAGGGCGAGTGCCGTCGCATTCGTTCGTAGACTGCCGAAGTGTGACATTTGCTAGTAGTGAGGTCACCCATTAAAAGGGCACACATGGTTTGGAGGTCATGTCTTGCCCTTTGATACGCATTGAAATCTGCCTGACATTCCTGATTCTTCGTGCTTCATCTGTCTTGTTATTACACCGAACATGCGTGCTGTGACCGGAAAGGGGCGGATCGGCGGCAGCCCGGAACGGGGAATGGAGGTATAAGTTGTGGGACTTGCCGAGGGCATGGAAGAAGGCCTCCAAGTGTTGTTATGTGGGGATATTAACACTCCGCCGGTGGGGTGTCAAACGGTAGATACCTCCTGCGTATGCGGCCTTTTTCTATGACAATAACAGATTGTGGTAACTCTTCAATTGGGATTGTCTCAAGTACACGATCAAGGCGTTCGATTGCTTCTCGCTCGCTATAATTTCCGCCTCTATACAGAATCAAGCCGGGTCCTTCCGACCGTGACAGAGCCAACAGCCGAGGATAATCCAAATCCGCCGTGATGACGACTCGCCGGTCATTCTGCGCACGCTCCAAAATGGCCGTGTCAGGTGCCCGATCCAACCCGATATTTATTGCGTGTACCGCATCATGTCCATGTCTCACGAGCCAAGCAGCCAATTCCGGGGATAGGGGCATATCCACGATAAACCTCATCGTGAGAATTCCACCGTTTCCTCTTCGGCAAGATACGCAGCATACCGCAACGCCTCTTTAACATCCTCCGCCTGAAGGTAAGGGTACGCTTTGAGAATCGTTTCCCTGGTCTCCCCTGAAGCCAGGAGTCCCAATAAGCGTGAAACGGGAAAACGCAGCCCCCGGATACACGGCTTGCCGGTGCACACATTGGGGTCAACTGTAATCCGTTCAAACTTCATGCTGTTTCACCTCCCTCACTCTATTGGAGCAAAGCGGCCCGCGGCGACCATCTTATCTGGTGAGCCATTTGGCCAACCGTATTTCCACTTCTTCATGCGGGATCCCCTTCCCTTCATCAAGCTCCCGCAGACCGGCATCTACTTGGAGATTAAAATAGAGCTCGGCCATGATGTCATCAAGCGTGGCATCCTCAGGAAAAGACTGAATCATCTGGATGACCTGTTCTTTAAGACCTGACATATTCACGCCCCCTTTTGCCTTATCATAATCGAAAACCCAATCGATGACAAGCAAGCCCACGCACAAGCCCTGGAAGGGACAATTCTTCTCGGGCCTAAGCGGCGAACATCAACGTTTGTCATTGCCTTTTCAGCGGGTTACGGCGCTGGACTTCTCGCGGCCAATTTGGTAGACTGAAAAGTTCCTAAGGAGGTTCTATTTGTGACCAGCGTGGAACTCAGACAACGATTTCTCGACTACTTCGCCGCGCGGGGGCATGCGGTGGTCCCCAGCGCCCCCCTGGTGCCGAAGAGCGACCCGACGCTGCTCTTCACCAACGCCGGGATGGTCCCCTTCAAGGGGGTCTTCCTGGGGGAGGAGGAGCGTCCCTATACCCGCGCAGTCTCGGCGCAGAAGTGCGTGCGGGCGGGCGGCAAGCACAGCGACCTGGAGAACGTGGGCCGGACCAGCCGCCACCATACTTTCTTTGAGATGCTGGGGAACTTCTCCTTCGGCGACTACTTCAAGAAAGAGGCCATCGCCTACGCCTGGGAGTTCCTGACCAAGGAGGTGAAGCTCCCGACCGACCGCCTATGGGTCACGATCTACCGGGACGACGAGGAGGCCTTCCGCCTCTGGCGGGAACTCACCCCTATGGCCGCCGACCGGATCGTGCGTTTCGGCGAGAAGGACAACTTCTGGTCGATGGGCGATACCGGCCCCTGCGGCCCTTGCTCCGAGATCCACTTCGACCAGGGCCCCGGGGTGCCGGGCGACCCTGTCCCCAACGGCGCCGGCGACCGGGTGATCGAGGTCTGGAACCTGGTCTTCATGCAGTACAACCGGGGAGCGGACGGCAAGCTCACGCCTCTCCCCAAGCCGAGCATCGACACGGGCATGGGGCTGGAGCGTCTGGCCGCCGTGGCCCAAGGCGTTCCCAGCAACTACGAGACCGACCTCTTCCGCCCCCTCTTGGAGACGACCGCGGGGCTCGCCGGGACGGCTTACGGCCGGGACCCCAAGCGCGACGTCTCCCTGCGCGTCATCGCCGATCACGCGCGGACGATTGCGTTCCTCCTGGCCGACGGCGTTTTCCCCGCCAATGACGGGCGGGGCTACGTCCTTCGAAGAATTCTCCGGCGCGCGGCCCGCCACGGCCGGCTCCTGGGCCTGAAGGAGCCGTTCCTCCACCGGGTCTGCGGCGAAGTCGTCACCCTCATGCGCGGCCCCTTCCCCGAGCTGGAAGAGGCGCGGAAGATGATCCTCCGCCTCACGCTCCTCGAAGAAGAGCGGTTCGCCTATGCCCTGGAGCAGGGGCTCCGGCTGCTCGAAGAAGAAGTGGGACGACTCCGGCAAGCGCGGGAGAAGACCCTCGCCGGCGAGTTCCTCTTCCGCCTCTACGACACCTACGGCTTTCCCCTGGACCTCATGCAGGAAGTGGCCGAGGAGCAGGGACTCGCGCTGGATGAAGCCGGCTTTCGGGATGCCCTGGAAGGGCAGCGCCAGCGCGCGCGGGCGGCCTGGGCCGGCTCGGGCGAAGAGAAAGTCCCCGCTGTCTACCGTGAGTTGGCTTCGTCCGTTCCCCCGACCCGCTTCCTCGGCTACGAGGGGACGACCGGCGAAGGACATGTGCTCGCCCTCGTGAAAGACGGGGCGCGGATTTCGGAGGCTCAGACCGACGAGGAGGTGGAGATCCTCCTGGATCAGACCCCCTTCTACAGCGAGGCGGGCGGCCAGGTGGGCGATGCGGGGCTCCTGACGGGGAACGGCGCGCGTGTGGAAATCCTCGACACCGTGAAACCGACGCCCGCGCACGCGGTCCACCGAGGCCGGGTGCTCAGGGGCGCCGTCCAGATCGGCCAGACACTCCAGGCCCGCGTGGATGCCGAGCGGCGCAGGGCCACGGCGCGGAATCATACGGCCACCCATCTTCTGCACGCCGCGCTCAAGGAAGTGCTGGGAGATCACGCCAAACAGGCCGGGTCGCTCGTGGCGCCCGACCGCCTCCGGTTCGACTTCACGCATTTCGCCCCGCTCGCCCCCCGGGAGATCGACCGGATTGAAGAGCTGGTGAATGCCCGGATCCGGGACGACTACGCGGTAAACACCCGCCTGATGCCCCTGGAGGAGGCGATCGCTTCAGGCGCCGTCGCCCTCTTCGGCGAGAAGTACGACCGGGAGGTGCGGGTGGTGGAGGTCCCGGATTTCAGCAAGGAGCTTTGCGGGGGAACCCACTGCCGGGCTACGGGGGAGATCGCCCTCTTGAAGATTGTCTCGGAAACGGGAATCGCCGCGGGCGTCCGCCGGATCGAGGCCGTCACGGGGGAAGGGGCCTTCCGCCACCTCAAGGAGATGGAAGAGGAGCTCCGGCGGATCGCCGACCTCATGAAGACCCGGGACTGGCGGGTGGCGGAGCGGGTCGAGTCCCTCCAGGCGGATCACCGCGCCCTCCAACGGGAGATAGACAGGCTCAAAGAGGCCCGCTCAGCCACGGAGGCCGCCGATGTCCTCAAAGAGGTGCGGGAGGCGGCCGGTGTCCGGTACCTGGCCAAGCGGTACGAAGGGATCGAGGTGAAGGACCTCCGGATGCTGGGGGACAAGCTCAAAGAGAAACTCGGCTCGGGCGTCCTCGTCCTGGCCTCGGCCGTGGAAGAGAAAGTCACTCTCCTGGTCATGGTCACGAAAGACCTCACCCCCCGTCTTCCCGCCAACGACCTCGTCAGGGCCCTCTCCCCCCTGCTCGGCGGCAGCGGGGGGGGGAAGGCCGACACGGCCCAGGCGGGCGGCAACGACCCTTCCCGCATCGCCAAGACGCTGGAAGCCGTCCCCGAGGCGATTGC
>JACRHK010000195.1 GCA_016217625.1 Nitrospirota bacterium | reverse complement strand
GACAGGTCAAGCACCCGCCCTTCTTCACGCGCCCAGCGGAGCAGCGCCGCCTCCGTCGGATCTCCGGTCTCTTCGCCGGTGGCGGTGATCCGGGCGTTCCCGCACAGGCCCAAGACTCCCCACCAGTGCGTCCAGAGGTCGTCCACGGGGATCGGACGCGCGGGTTGCTCCCGATCGAGGATCTCCCCGAGCGCATAGGCCCGGACCACCGTCATCCGATTCTGGGTCAGCGTTCCCGTCTTGTCCGTGCAGATGACGGTGGCGCAGCCCAACGTTTCGACCGATGTGAGCTGTTTCACCACGGCGCGTTTCTTCGCCAGGCGCTGCGCGCCCATGGCCAGGGCCAGCGTGACCGTGGGAAGAAGCCCCTCCGGAACGTTGGCGACCAGGATCCCGACGGCGAAGAGGAAGTTCTCCCAGAAACTCCGGCCGATTCCCCAGCCCAACGCGAAGAAGACGACCCCCATGACCGTCGCCAGCGTGCCGATGACCCGGGTGACCTTCACGATCTCCCGCTGGAGGGGCGTGATCTCGGGCTCCACCTGCGTTGTCAGATGGGCGATCTTGCCGAACTCCGTCTGCATCCCCGTGGCGAACGCCACGGAGACCCCCCAACCGGTCACGACGCTCGTTCCGGCAAAGACGAGATTCGGGCTTTCCAGGATCTCATCCTGAACGCCGGGCTCCGCGCGGCGACGGAGCGGTTCCGATTCGCCGGTCAGGGCCGCCACGTTGACTTGGAGCTGGCGCGCCTCCACCAGGCGCCCGTCGGCAGGCACACGGTCTCCCTCGTTTAGCAGGAGGCAGTCGCCCGGCACGACCTCCTCGGCCGGAATCTGCCGCACGCGCCCCTCGCGCCGGACGGTCACCAACCGGGGAAGAAGACGCTGAAGGGCCGTCATGGCTCGCTCCGCCTTCTGCTCCTGCCACCACGTGAACCCCGCATTGATGAAGATCACCGCCACGATGGCCCATCCCAGGAAGGCCATCCCCTCCCCCGGATGAAGCGACTCGGAGACAAACGCCAAACCGGCCGCCCCCCACAGGAGCAGCGCCAGGAAATGGGTCGTGTTGACCAGAAAGCGTCGCGCCCAGGGAGTTCGCGCCGCCTCCCGGAGGCGATTCGGTCCGAACTCCTCCAGACGATGCGCGGCCTCCGGCTCCGTAAGCCCGTCGGACCGCGTACCCAAAACATGAAAGACCTCGTCAACGGAGAGACGGTGGATCTGCGGCGCGCTCATCGGGCCGGACGAAAGATCATCACGTCGCAGGGGGCCTCCCGAAGAACCGTCTCGACGGGACTCCCCCCCATCAGCCGGCGGATGCCCGCGCGCTCGCTGGCCCCCAACAGGATCAGGTCGTGACGCCGGGCGGCAGCCTCGAGGGTGATGGCATGGCGGATCTTCGGCGCGTGGACCACCCGCGTGGCCGGGCGGACGTCATGCTCCAGGAACACCTCGACATACTCCTGGACCTCCCGGGCAGCCGCCGATTCCAGGTCATGAGGTCCCAGCAGGATCTTCCCGCGGAAGAAGCGGGCTATCGGCTTGCGGACATGGAAGACGTAGACCTTCGCGTCGAAGGCGCGGGCTAAAAGGGCAGCTAACGCGGCACGGGCCCGGACAACTGCCGTTTTGCTCCCTCCCCGGATCGGCAGGAGGATCTCCCGCGGAACGGCCAGCCTGCCGGGGTGCGCAACCCGCACAAGGAGGACGGCCATCTTCAGACGAGGCAGGAGGGGCCCCACCGTGTGGCTTCCCGCACCCCGAACAGCCAGGACGACCAGGTCGACCCGCTCGCGGGCCGCACACTCCGGGATCACGGTCGTGGGGTCGCCCGTTTCGTCGACCAGGGAGACTGTCCCTCCGCGGGTTTGCGCCTCGGTGAAGATCCGAAGCAACGAGGCCTGGGCCCGCTTCAGGGCCGCTGCGGATTCATTCGGGGGAACGGCATGGAGGATCCGGAGATCAGCGCCGGATGCGCGGGCGATCCCTCCGGCGTAGCGCGCGGCGGCCTCGGCATGGAAAGAGCCGTCCACGGCCATGAGGATCCGCTGGAACATTGCTTAAAACCATCGTCTGAGCCAGTACTTTTCAAACCAGATCTTCCCCACGTGCCAGAGGCGTCCCGGCCGCCTGAGATTCAACACCGGCTTGGGCTCGGCGAAAAACTTTCCGCTGGCGAACCCCGCCTTCCCATCGCCCAGCTCAAGAAAGCAGTAACCGCGGCCGTCGAACCGCGCCCGGGGTTGTTCTCCCTTGATCTCGGCCGCCAGGTTTGCGGCGACCGTCTCGGCCTCGTGATGGGCGAAGACGCCGGCCTTGGGGAGCATCATCCCGGAGACGAGCTTAATCCCCGCCACGTCCCCCAGGGCATAGACTCCTTCCTGCTTTGTCTTCAGGGTCTCCTTGTCCACGGGGATCCACCCGCCCGGCTCGGCCAATCCCGCCTCGAGGACGACCTGCGGCGGCCGGTGCGGAGGGATCGCCACCAGGAGATCGAAGGGCACCTCCTCGTCGGATTCCAGCGTCAGAGCCTTCCGCGAAGGGTCTACGCCCTTGAGCTTCTGCTCGGGCGAATACGCGATTCCCCGCTGGGCGAGCATGGCTTTGATGGCTCCGCCCAGAACCGGTCCCGCCACAGGCATCGGGTGGGGCTCCGGCGTGACGATCCGTAGATGGGTGCGGTCTCGCACACCACGCTCCCGGAAATAGCTCTCGATTAAGAACGCCGCCTCATAGGGCGCCGCCGGACATTTAAACGGCAGGCTCGGGATCGAGACGACGACCTTGCCGCCGGTGAACCCCCGCAGCGTGTCCCGAAGCCGCTCGGCCCCCTCCAGGGTATAGAAGACATGGGCCGCCTCCTCCAGGCCCTGCACGCGCTCCATCGCATAGTCGGCCCCGAGGGCGACGATCAGATAATCATAGGGGAAGCCGCCGGCCGTGGTTTCGACCTTCCGCTCTCCCAGATCAAGGCCGGTGATTGCGGCGTTCACATACTGGATGCCTTTGTTTCTTAGCGGCTCCAGGTCCCGCTGAATGGCGCGGGGCTCCCGCCAGCCAAGCATCAGCCACAGGAGGGAAGGAGAGAAGAGATAAAGCCGTTTCCGGTCGATAAGGATCACCCGGTGCTCGCTTCCCAATCGCTTGCGCAACGCATGCGCCGCCACCACCCCGCCGATACCCGCCCCCAAGATCACAATCTGCTTTGCAGCCATCTGCTATCTCCTTCAGGATTTTGACATTGGACTTTGGACTTCGGACCTTGGACGACTCTTAAAACGCCACCACCTGGTCGCTCTCCAGCGTCCACCGGGCCAAATCCAGCATCTTGCCGCGCACGACCCCCGGCACCAGATCTTCTTGTCGGACCCCACGGGCCTTCAGGCAGGTCCCTCAGGCATGGACCGTCGCCCCCTTGGCGAGGAGATCCCGAAGGATGTATTCCATATTATAATACCCCGTCGGCGTCTCCTGCCCCGCCTTGACCGCAACCACCGCATCTCCCAATAAAAACAGGTTCACCCGCGCCTTGCAGGTGATCAACGCCCCCGCCAGCCGGAGGGCGTTCCACGCCCGTTCAATCCCGTACGGCG
>JACRHK010000198.1 GCA_016217625.1 Nitrospirota bacterium | reverse complement strand
GGGTCGGGAGACCTCGGTGAACGCCCTGCTTGATCTTCTTCGCCCATTGACGGGCGCGCAGGTGCGGGAGGCGCATGGTCCGGCGAAAGCGGGCGAGAAGCGTCGCAGCGCCGTGGATGCGCGTCGTCTGCGCGAGGCAACGGGTTGGTTTCCCCTTGTGACTCTTGAAGAGGGTCTCCGGCGCACGGTTGCATGGTTCAGAAAGCAATCAGAAATTGTAAAATGAAAAATGCAAATTGATATGTAGGGCAGGCCTCTGCGCCTGCCCTTGGCGGGGACAGAGCCCCGCCCTACAAAGAACCGGCGGCCACGGAGGGCCGCCCTACGTCATGCATTTTGCGTTGAGGATTGGGGGTTGAAATGGTCGTGCCGCGACAGAAACGGAAGATGATCGGTGAGTTGCTCGTGGAGGGCGGCGTCATCACCACCGAGCAGTTGGACAAGGCCCTTGCCGAGCAGCGGCGCCGCGGGGGGAGAATCGGCGAGGTCCTGAAGTCGCTTGAGTACGTCTCGGAAAAGACGATGATCGAGTTCATCGGCCGCCAGATGGGCATTCCGCACACCGACCTCTCCTCCGTCTCCATCGATCCCTCCCTCGTCAAGATCATTCCGGAAACGATGGCCCGCCGCCACCAGGTGGTCCCGCTTTACCAGGAAGGCCGCGATCTGACCGTGGCCATGGTGGACCCCCTGAACGTCTTTGCGATCGACGACATCCGGCGGCTGACGCACTGCGAGATCCTGCCCACCGTCGCCACGGAGCGGGAGGTCCTCCGGGCCATCGACCGCTACTACAGCATGACGGAGAGCATGGAGGAGGTCGTCCGGGGGATCGACGACCAGAAGGCGGTGGAGGAAGAGAGGCCCGGCACGCTGGAGATGATGGCCGAGGAGACCCCGGTGGTCAAACTCGTCAACATGATCATCCTGCAGGGGGTGCGGGAGCGCTCCAGCGACATCCATGTCGAGCCGGATGCCGATGCCCTCCGCATCCGGTACCGGGTCGACGGCCTGCTGAGGGAAGTGATGTCTCCCCCCAAGCACCTCCACGCGGGATTGACCTCGCGGCTGAAGATCCAGGCCGGGCTGGACATCGCGGAGAAACGGGTCTCCCAGGACGGCCGGTTTCAGATGATGGTGAGCGGACGGTCCCTGGACATCCGCCTCTCGACGCTCCCTACGATCTTCGGCGAGAAGATTGTCATGCGCATCCTGGACAAGACGACGGGGCTGGTCCCGCTCGAGGACCTCGGGATCTCCGCCGAGCAGTTGCCGCGCTTCAAGCAATGGATCCACCGCCCCTACGGGTTCATCCTGGTGACCGGCCCCACGGGGAGCGGCAAGACGACGACCCTCTACTCTGCGCTCAATGTTATCAACTCGATCCAGAAGAACATCATCACGATCGAGGACCCCGTCGAGTACCAGATTCGCCTGATCAATCAAGTGCAGGTGAATCCGAAGGCGGGGGTGACCTTTGCCGGCGGGCTCCGTTCGATTGTCCGCCAGGACCCCGACATTATCATGGTGGGGGAGATCCGGGACCGGGAGACGGCCAACATCGCCATCCAGGCGGCCCTCACGGGGCATCTGGTGTTCAGCACGCTCCATACGAACGATGCCGCCGGCGCTGTGGCGCGGCTCGTCGAGATGGAGATTGAGCCGTTCCTGATCGCGTCATCGCTCGTCGGGGTGGTCGGTCAACGGCTGGTGCGGAAGGTCTGCTCCCGCTGCCGGATCACGTATCCGTCGACTCCCGAGCTGCTGGAGGATCTGGGACTGCCCGGGGACCAAGCCGTGGAGTTTGTGCGGGGGCAAGGGTGCAACGACTGCCGGGAGACGGGTTACGCGGGTCGGGCGGGGATCTTCGAGCTGATGCCGATGACCGAAGGGATACGACGGCTAGTGGTGGGGAAGGCCTCCAGCGCGGAGATCCGGCAGCAGGCAATCCGGGAGGGGATGCGGACCCTGCGCGAAGAAGGCCTCCGCAAGGCGCTGTCGGGCGTCACCTCGGTGGAAGAGGTGTTGCAGGTGACGTTGGAGGAAGGGGAATAGTCCTAAGTCCAATGTCCGATGTCGAAAGACAGAAGACCTTGGACCTCGGACCTCGGACATTAAATCATGCCCATCTTTCAATATAAGGCTCGCGATCGGCAGGGGGTTGTCCTCACGGGGACGATCGATACGGCGAGCCGGGAGGCCGCGGCGGACCATTTAGGGGCTTTAGGCTACATCCCGGTCCGGATTGAGGAGAAGCGGGAAGGGGTCCTGACGGAGGACCTGTTCCTCCGCTTCCAGCGGGTCCGGCCCGAAGACCTCATCATGTTCAGCCGGCAATTGGCCACCCTGGTCAACGCCGGCATCCCCTTTCTCACCTGTATGGATACGCTCGCCGCCCAGACGACGAACAAACGCCTCCGGGGGATTCTCATCCAGATCCGCAAGGACGTGGAGGGCGGCAGCGCCTTCTCCGATGCCCTGGCCAAGCACCCGAAGGTCTTTTCCGACCTCTATGTCGGGATGATCCGGGCCGGGGAGGCCGCCGGAGTGCTCGACGAGATCCTGAATCGCCTGGCGACGCTGGCCGAACATGAGGCGGAGACCCGCGCGCGGATGAAGGCCGCCGTCCGGTATCCCATCTTCGTTGTAGTCGCCATCTGTATTGCCTTCGCCATCCTGGTTACGTTTGTCGTTCCGGTCTTCGCCAAGATGTTTGCCCAGTTTAAGTTGCAATTGCCGCTCCCGACGCGGATCCTCATTGGGATCAACACCGTCGTTCAGAACTACGGGTACTTGATCCTGGGGGGGATTGTGGCCGCCATTCTGGGGTTTCGCGCCTACATCAAGACGGAGAGAGGGGCCCGCAGGTGGGACAACATCAAGATCTCTTTCCCCATCCTGGGTGTCCTCTTCGTAAAGATCGCGATGTCACGGTTCGCCCGAATCTTCGCCACTCTCTATCGAAGCGGCCTTCCGATGCTGCAGGCCCTGGACATCGTCGCCGGCGCGGTGGGGAACCGGATCATCATGCGGGCGGTGGAGCGGGTGCGGGAGAGCGCCAGAGAAGGGAGG
>JACRHK010000197.1 GCA_016217625.1 Nitrospirota bacterium | reverse complement strand
GGGGCGCTCCGCGAGGCGCGGCGCCTGGGAGCCAGGACGGCCGCCGTCTGCAATGTCTTGGGCAGCACGGCGAGCCGGGAGGCCGACGGGGTCTTCTACACCCACGCCGGCCCCGAGATCGGCGTGGCCTCGACCAAGGCCTTCACGACTCAACTGGCGGCCCTCTTCCTCTTCGCCCTGCATCTGGGCCGCGTCCGGGGGGTTCTCTCGCAGGGGGAGGTTCTCCAGTGCCTGGAAGACCTCGTTCGTCTTCCCCATGCGATCGAGCAGGTGTTGGGCCAGGACGAAGCGATCCTCCGGATCGCGCGGCGCTTCCACGCCTGCCGGGACTTCCTCTACTTGGGACGGCACCTCCTCTACCCCATCGCCCTGGAAGGGGCCTTGAAACTCAAGGAGATCTCCTACATCCATGCCGAAGGGTATCCGGTGGGGGAGATGAAGCACGGCCCCATCGCCTTGGTGGACGGCGACCTGCCGGTCGTCATCCTCGCTCCGCGGGACAAAGTCTACGACAAGGTCCTCAACGCCATCGAAGAGGTCAAGGCCCGGGGGGGGACCGTGATTGCCCTCGCGCAGGAGGGGGACACGGCGGCCGCCGAGCGTGCCGACTTCGCGATCGCCGTCCCGGAGACCCCGCCCTGGCTCACGCCGATTCTGATGGCCGTGCCGCTGCAATTGCTGGCCTATCACATCGCGGACCTCCGCGGCAACGACGTGGACCAGCCCCGCAACCTGGCCAAGAGCGTGACGGTGGAGTAAAATAACTGCTGCACGCTGCACGTTTCACGTCGCACGTTAGGGATCTTAACGTGCAACGCGTAACGTGTAACGTGTAACGTGTAACGTGGAACTATGACTGACTTTTTAAAGAACCTCAACCCCCCACAGCGGCAGGCCGTGACGCACGGCGAGGGGCCGCTCCTCATCCTGGCCGGGGCGGGGAGCGGCAAGACGCGGGTGATCACCTACCGGATCGCCTACCTTATCCGAGTGCGCGTCATCCCGGCCGGCAGCATCCTGGCCGTCACCTTCACCAACAAGGCCGCGGGGGAGATGCGGGATCGCGTGGCGCGCCTCCTGAACCTGGCGGTGGGGGGGCTGATGGGGGGGATCTGGATCTCGACCTTCCATTCGGCCTGCGTCCGGATCCTGCGGCGGGAGATCGGCGTCCTGGGGTTCAAGCCGACCTTCACGATCCTGGACGAGCAGGACCGCTCGTCCCTGCTGAAGGCGTGCCTCCGGGAGCTGCAGATCGACGAGGCCCTCTATCCGCCGCGGGCCGTCGGCGCTCGCATCTCCGACTGGAAGAACCGCCTCCTGGCTCCGGCGGAGATCGGGGAAGCCGCCTTCGGCCTCGAATCAAAAGCTGCGATCGTCTACGAGCGCTACCAGCACCACTTGCGGACGCTCCAGGCCCTTGACTTCGATGACCTCCTCCTCATGGCCGTCCGACTCTTCGAGGAGCACCCCGACATCTGCGCCCGCTACCAGGATCGGTTCCGCCACATCCTGGTGGACGAGTACCAGGACACGAACCATGCCCAGTACCGGCTGGTGCGCGCCCTGGCCGCCGCCCACCGGAACCTCTGCGTGGTGGGCGACGATGACCAGTCGATCTACCGGTTCCGCGGGGCGGACCTCTCCAACATCCTCTCCTTTGAGCGGGACTACCCCGAGGCGGCCGTCGTCACGCTCGACCAGAACTACCGCTCGACCCAGCAGATCCTGGATGCCGCGACCGCCGTGGTCGGCCGCAACACGGCCCGGAAGCCGAAGGCCCTCTGGACGGCGCGGAGCCGGGGGGAACGGATCGCCTGCTACGCGGCTCCGGACGAGCGGGACGAAGCGCGCTACGTCCTCCGCGCGGTCCAGCGCCACGTGGACGAGGGGGGAACGCTTTCGGACGGCGTCGTCTTGTACCGAACGAACGCCCAGTCGCGCATCTTTGAAGAGACCTTCCGCGGCGCCGGCCTCCCCTACCGGATCGTGGGGGGGCTGAAGTTCTACGACCGGAAGGAGATCAAGGACGTGATTGCCTACCTCCGCCTCGTCGTGAACCCCGAAGACGACCTCTCCCTCAAGCGGGTGATCAACGTGCCGTCCCGGGGGATCGGCCCCGTCACGTGGGCGAAGCTCGAGGAGGGCGGTCGTCCCGCCGTCCGGGCCGTGGCCGATCCGGCAACACTCGCGTCTCTTTCCGCAACAACCCGGTCGAAGATCGCCGGGTTCGCCCACCTCCTCGCCTCGCTCCGGGAAGCAGTCGGGATCCTCTCCCCATCGGAAATGCTGCGCCGCGTCCTGGAGGAGACGGGCTACCTCCGGGAACTGGAGACAGACAAGGGGATCGAAGCGCAGATGCGGGTCGAGAACCTCAAGGAGCTGGTAACGGCGGTGATGGAATACGAGGAGTCCGCCTCAGGCGGAGAAGAGGCCACGCTCGCCGGGTTCCTCGACCAGGTCGCCCTTGTGACCGATCTGGACCAGACCGGCCCCGACGGGCGGGCCGTCACGCTTATGACGATGCACAACGCCAAGGGGCTCGAATTCCCGGTCGTCTTCGTCACGGGGATGGAAGAAGGGATTTTTCCCCACGCCCGATCGACGGACGCCTCCCACGACCTGGAGGAGGAGCGGCGTCTCTGCTACGTGGCCATGACCCGCTCCATGGACAAGCTCCACCTCACGTACGCCGAGCGCCGCCACATCTACGGCACCACGCAGTGGAACCTCCCCTCCCGCTTTCTGGACGAAATCCCTGAAGAGCTCCTGGATCGGGGGGTGGCGGAAGGCTTGAGGCTAAAGGATGGAGGCTTGAGGCAAAGTCTTTGGCCTCCAACCTCTAACCTCCAACCTCCATCCTCCAACCTCGATCCTCAAGCCTCGGACCAGGACGCGCTCTTGGTGGGGTCCCGAGTCCGCCATCCCCAGTGGGGCGTGGGGACGATCCGCCAGGCGGAGGGAAGGGGGGAGGATTGCAAGGTGGTCATCCACTTCCGTTCCGTGGGGATGAAGAAGCTGGCCGTCCGCTTCGCCGGTCTTGAGGCCTTGTAGCTGATAGCTGATAGCTGATGGCTGATTGCTGAAAGCTCATATGAAACTGACGCGCGAAGAAGTCAATCACGTGGCCCGTCTGGCCCGGCTGCATTTCAGCGAGGAGGAGGCCGAGCGGTTCCGGGAGCAGTTGAGCGCCATCCTGACTTATGTCGAGAAGCTCGGGGAGCTGGATACGACGGGCGTGGAGCCCACCTCCCACGTCCTGCCGATCCGGAACGTCTTCCGGGAAGATGCCGTGCTGCCGTCGCTCCCGCGCGAGGAGGCGTTGGCGAACGCGCCCGACCGGACGGAGGAGTTCTACCGCGTACCGAAGATTATTGAATAACGCCACGCGCTGCGAGCCGCGTGCCACGCGCCAGAGCTTAAGTCTTTGACGCGAAGCACGAAGCCCGCGGCGCGCAGCAAGCTTTGAAGGAAAATTATGCTGCGCCTGATGCTGCGATCGAAGATCCACCGCGCCACGGTGACCGAGGCGAACCTCGAGTACGAGGGGAGCCTCACTGTGGATGAATCCCTGCTGGAAGCGGCGGGAATCCTCCCCTACGAGCAGGTGATGGTCTCGAACCTAAACAACGGAGAGCGGTTCGAGACCTACGTCATCCCCGGGCCCCGGGACACGGGAGTCATCTGCCTCAACGGCCCCACGGCCCGCAAAGGGGCGCCGGGCGACAAGATCATCATCTTCTGCTACGAGCACTACAGCGAAGAGGAGCTCAAAGCGTTTAAGCCCATCATCGTCCAGGTGGACGAGGGAAACCGCCTCCGGGAGTAGTGTCTAGCCGTCCCCCATTCATTCCCTCTCCCCTTCCGGGAGAGGGCGGCCTGCCTGCCGGCAGGCAGGGGGTGAGGGGCATATGAAGATGACCGCCATGAGTTTGCATACGATCACGATCCATGAGGCGGCCGTTCGGCTCGCACGGAAGGAAATCTCCTCCGTGGATCTGACCCGCGCCGTTCTGTCCCGGATCGAAGAAGTCGAGCCCCGGATCCGCGCCTACCTCGCCCTCCTGCCCGAAGACGCGTTCCGGACGGCGGAGGCCGCCGATGCCCGACGGAGGCAGGGAAAGGCGCGGGGACCTTTAGACGGAATCCCTCTTGCGATCAAAGACAACCTCTGCACGCGCGGGATCGAGACCACCTGCGCCTCGAAGATCCTCAAGGGGTTCGTCCCCCCCTACGACGCCACGGTGATCGGCAAGCTGAGGGCGGCGGGCGCCGTCTTCGTGGGGAAGACGAACATGGATGAGTTCGCCATGGGCTCCTCGACCGAGAACTCGGCCTTTCAACAAACGAAAAACCCTTGGGCCCAGGATCGCATTCCCGGCGGTTCCAGCGGCGGCTCCGCCGCGGCCGTTGCAGCGGATGCCTGCCTGGGCGCCCTGGGTTCGGATACGGGCGGCTCGATCCGCCAGCCGGCCGCCTGCTGCGGGATCGTTGGGCTCAAGCCGACGTACGGGCGGGTCTCCCGCTACGGCCTGGTGGCTTTCGCCTCCTCCCTCGACCAGATCGGTCCCCTCGCCAAAGACGTGGAAGACACGGCGTTGCTCCTGGCCGCCATCGGCGGGCACGACTCCAAGGACTCCACCTCGGCGGACCTGCCGGTGCCGAATTACCGGGCGGCCCTGGCCCGCGGCGTGAAAGGTCTGAAAGTCGGCATCCCGAAGGAATACTTCGTCGAGGGGATGGACCCCTCCGTGGAGGCGGCCGTGCGCGTCGCCGTCCGGACGATAGAAGGACTGGGCGCCGAAGCCGTGGAGGTCAGCCTCCCCCATACGGAGTACGCCATCGCCGCGTACTACATCCTGGCCACCTCGGAAGCGTCATCCAACCTCGCTCGCTACGACGGCATCAAGTACGGCTTTCGGGCCGAGGGGGCGAAGGACCTCCTGGACCTGTACCAGAAGACGCGCTCCGAGGGTTTCGGGGCCGAGGTCAAGCGGCGGATCATGCTGGGGACGTATTCGCTGTCGGCCGGCTATTATGAGGCGTATTATCGCAAGGCCCAACAGGTCCGCACGCTCATCAAGGGAGATTTCGACCGGGCCTTCGAGCGCGTGGATGTCATCCTGACGCCCACGGCCCCCACGCCGGCCTTCCGGCTGGGGGAGAAGGTGGATGACCCGCTACAAATGTACCTCTCCGACATCTTCACGATCTCCGTGAACCTGGCCGGCATCCCCGCCCTCTCCCTTCCCTGCGGCTTCTCGCCCGAAGGGCTGCCGATCGGGCTCCAGGTCCTCGGGAAGCCGTTCGGCGAGGAGACGATCTTCCGCACGGCCTGCGCCTACGAGCAGGCCACCGAGTGGTATCGCCGGAGACCGCCGTTATGACGACGCGGTATGAAGCCGTCATCGGCCTGGAAGTCCATGCCCAGTTGCTGACCCGGTCGAAGAACTTCTGCGGCTGCTCGACCCGGTTCGGCAAGATGCCCAACACGCAGACCTGCCCCGTCTGCATCGGCATGCCGGGCGTCCTGCCGGTCCTGAACCGGACGGCAGTGGAGTATGCCATCAAGACGGCATTGGCCCTGGGCTGCGCGATTACCCCCCACGGCCGGTTCGCCCGGAAGAACTACTTCTACCCCGACCTCCCCAAGGGGTACCAGATCTCCCAGTACGAGCTCCCTATCGGGACGATGGGCGCCCTGGAGATCGTCGTGGGGGGCGAGGTCCACCGGATCGGGATCACCCGCGTCCACCTGGAGGAAGACGCGGGGAAGAACCTCCACGAGGGGGGGGACGGGGTGAGCTTCGTCGACATGAACCGGTGCGGCGTGCCGCTGATGGAGATCGTGAGCGAGCCGGACATCCGAACGGCCGAGGAGGCCGCGGCTTACATGCGCGAGCTCCGATCGATCCTCCGCTACTTGGAGGTCTGCGACGGGAACATGGAGCAGGGGTCGCTCCGCTGCGACGCCAACGTCTCCATACGTCCCGAGGGGAGCGCCGACTTGGGCGTGAAGGCCGAGGTGAAGAACATGAACTCCTTCAAGTTCGTCCAGAAGGCGCTGGAGTACGAGATCGCCCGGCAGATTAGGGTGATCGAAGAGGGGGGCCGGATCGTCCAGGAGACTCGCCTCTGGGACCCGGACCAGGAGATCACGGTCTCGATGCGGAGCAAGGAAGAGGCCCACGACTACCGCTACTTCCCCGAACCCGACCTGGTCCCGCTGGTCATCGACGAAGCCTGGCAAGAGGAGGTCCGCCGCACGCTCCCCGAGCTGCCCGCCGCCAAGCGGGAGCGGTTCGTCCGGCAGTATGCCCTCCCGAAATACGACGCCGATGAGCTCACGGCCACTGCCTCCACGGCTGCATCCTTCGAGGCGACGGTGAAGGCCGGCGCTTCCCCCAAGGCTGCGAGCAACTGGATCATGGGGGAGATCCAGCGGCTGTTGAACCTCGAGAGCATAGCGATCGAAGCCTGCCCCGTGTCGCCGGAACGCCTGGCGGAGCTGTTGAAGCGGATCGAGGACGGCACAGTCAGCGGCAAACTGGCCAAGACTGTCCTGGAGGCGATGTTCAAGACAGGGAAGGACGCGGCGGCGATTATCGCCGAGCAGGGACTCACGCAGATATCCGATACGGCCGCATTAGAGCGGGCGATTGCGGAGGTCCTGGCCCGCCATCAGAAGGAGTTGGTCGAGTATCGGGCAGGCAAGGAGAAACTCTTCGGCTTCTTCGTGGGGCAGGTGATGAAGGCCACGCAAGGGAAGGCCAACCCGGGCCTGCTGAACGAGATCTTGAAGAAGCGTCTGGCTGGCTGATGGCTGACGGCTGAAAGCTGATCGCTGATAAGGAGGCATTGACAGAATGAAGATACAGGTCAAAACTGGGGATCCGCTGAAGGAAAAGACCGACGCGCTGGTCGTGGGGCTCTTCGAGGAGGAACGGCCGCTGCCGCCGCTCGTGGAGGCGATTGACCGGGCGCTCCAGCGGGGGATCACCGACCTCCTCAAGGCGAAGACGTTCAAGGGGGGATCGGGCGAGGCGGCGGTCTTGACGACGCAGGGGCGGCTCCCCGCCAAGCGGGTGATTCTCGTCGGCCTGGGAAAGAAAGATCAGTTCACGATCGACCGCCTGCGTCAGGCGGCAGGCAAGGCGGCCACGACAGCCCGCGGAGCGGGCGCCCGGAGGATCGCCTCGGCCCTCCCCGTCCTGTCCCAGATCGACCGCTTCCTCCCCGAGCGGGTCCGGGCCGTCGCCGAGGGGACGCTCCTGGCCTTGTACCGCTACCTCCGCTACAAGACCGATGAAGAAGCCGGCAAAGTGGACGTGGAGAGCCTGACCCTCGTCGTTCCATCACGGACGGCGTTGGCGCCGCTCCGCCGCGCCGCGCGGGAGGCGGAGATCATCGCCGGGGCCGTCTCGTTCACCCGCGACCTGGTCTCCACGCCCTCTTCCGACCTGACCCCGACCGACCTGGCAGAGACCGCCCGCTCCCTGGCCAGGGGCGTCCGGGGGATGCGGGTCAAGATCCTCGATCGGCGGCAGATGGAGCGCCTGAAGATGGGCGGCATGCTCGGCGTCTCACGGGGATCGTCCCAGCCGCCCCGTTTCATCGTCCTGGAGTACCGGCCGGCGGGAGCCAAAGGGAAGCCCATCGCCCTGGTCGGAAAGTCAGTGACGTTCGATTCGGGCGGGATCTCAATTAAGCCCAGCGCGGGGATGGAGCAGATGAAGTACGACATGTCGGGCGGCGCCGCCGTCCTGGGGACGATGAAGGCCGCCGCGGCGCTCAAGCTCCCCCTGCGACTGCTGGGGATCCTCCCCGCCGTCGAGAACATGCCCAGCGGGACGGCCTACAAGCCGGGGGACATCCTCCGCGCCATGTCGGGCCGGACGATTGAAGTCGTGAACACGGATGCCGAGGGACGGCTCATCCTGGCCGACGGCCTCCACTACGCCACGCGCTACCGGCCGCGGGCGATCATCGACCTGGCCACGCTGACGGGCGCCTGCGCCGTCGCCGTCGGCAACTACGCCATCGCCGTCCTGGGGACGGACGAGAAGCTGATCGACCGCGTGCGCAAAGCGGGAGAGGCAAGCGGCGAGCGGGTCTGGCAACTGCCGCTCTGGGAGGAGTACGACCAGCTCATCAAGAGCGACGTGGCCGATTGTAAAAATACGGGCGACAAGACCGCCGGGACCATCGTGGGCGCCGTGTTCCTCAAGCCGTTCGTCGGCAAACACCCCTGGGTCCATCTCGACATCGCCAGCACCGCGTGGGTGGAGAATGAACGTCCTTATATCCCCAAGGGGGGCAGCGGCGTCGGCATCCGCCTCCTCATCGAGCTGTTGAAAGGTTGGGGAGAGAAGGAGTAAGACTCAAGCTCGCGTTAACTAGCAACCACGACGCACTCTCAGTGTCTCCCCACTTCTCCGGGCAGGGGTGGTTCCCCAATAATCCGCGGCATCTTTCGGACAGACAGCTTGACAACAAACACCGCGTGGCGTAGAGTAACACCCTAGCAGGAGAGACCCTCCAGGCCCCAGTAAGACCGCAACACCTGTCAATCACTCCTGGAGGATAAGCAGAAAATTGTGGGCGCTATGCCGAGCATAGAGGGCACGTAAGCATTGGCGTACCGAATCGAGTATTCGCCTGAAGCAGAAGCCCATCTGCGCGGGCTTACGGCTCGGCAGCAGGCAATGGTTTTGAATGCTGTGGATGAAAAGCTGTCCCATCAACCGCTGGTTGAAACAAGAAATCGAAAACCGATGCGTTCCAACCCCTTAGCGCCTTGGGAATTACGCATTGGCAACTTGCGAGTCTATTGCGATGTGGAACAAACACTGGAGCCTAAGGTCCTCGTGCGGGCTGTGGGGATGAAAGAACGGAACAGGGTGCGCATTGGGAGGGAGGTGATTGAGTTATGAAAACCGTGGAAATGAAAAAAGCGACGGCGACGCTGGCAAAGTACGCGCGTGAATCGGCCAAGGAGCCGATTATCGTGACGGTCGAGGGGAAACCTGTGGCGGTAGTGGTCGCGATCGAAGGGGAAGACATAGAAGCTATTTCGGTCGGCACCCATCCGCGATTTCTTTCATTGATTGAGCGATCGCGTGCCAGGCAGAAAGCCGAGGGCGGAATTTCCAGCGGGGAGATGCGTCGGCGATTAAAAATTGCCTAAGTCCGTTTGTGCGAGCGAATAGAAGCCGAAGAGAACCTCGCCCCTTCTTCTCTAGCCTTCGGTGAACTTGACAAAGAGTCCTG
>JACRHK010000194.1 GCA_016217625.1 Nitrospirota bacterium | reverse complement strand
TCCTCCCGCGCGCGGGCGAGGACGGCCTCCCGCCGATCCTTCGCCTCCCGGAGGAGCGTCTCAATGAGCGTCTCATACCCCATCGTGGAATCACGCTCCCCAAACCAAGGGTGAGGGGTGCCCTGAATGCAGCGGACATCTGAGCACCATTTGTAGCGAGTGTCCGTTGCAGGGGGCCTTTCCATGGCCTTCCATGGCCCTCCCCCGGTCACAGTCGCTGAACCAGATGCGGACGGAGATCGCGAATATGTCCGCAAATGAGGGGCGCGCCTTGCCCGTCGAACGACCGTGTTGAGTCAAGCTGACCTCACCTCAAGAGAAACAGGATCAGCAGCGCGATGGTGAACCCGAAGATCACCAGGGTTTCCGGGATCACCAGGAGGACGACCACCATCCCGAACGTTTCGGGCTTTTCCAGAATCGCCCCGATGCCGGCCGCTCCGATCCTCGCCTGCGCCCATGCCGTGGCCAGCGCGCCGATGCCGATCGCCAACCCCGCCCCCAACGCCAGCAGTCCCACTTCCATGGCCTCACCTCCGTTCCTCTGTGGGGACTTATTGACTTATTGACTTCATGACATATTGACTCATTGACTGTTTCCCTCACCCAATTTTCTTGAACGGCCGATACTCCCTCCCCCCCGGTTGGAAGAAGTTCTCGAAGAACTCCACGTAGTGGAGCCGGAGCGCCTGGATCGCCGGCGACACAAGGCCGAAAACGAGGTTTAACAGATGAAAGAACCCGGCCACGAGGAGCCCCAGGGCCACGCTTTCCATCATCCCCCCCAGTCGGTTCGCCGTGAAGGAAAGGCTGGCCGCGGCCAGGCCGAACCCCATGAGTCGGAGATACGACAGGACATTCACGATGTTATGAAGCTCCATGGCGGCCTTCGGCCCCCCCAGGAGGAAGAGGACGGGCAGGCTGCTCGCGCTGAGGACGATCCCGACGAGTAGCAGCGGCTCGGGCAGGAATCCCACGAGCCCGCCGAGGAACAGGAGGAACCCGCCCAGGAAGAGGATCCCCCCGCCTTTCGCCGCCATCTCGCGGCGGCTCCCGTGGAGCCAGGCCGTCGCCAGCCCCAGCCCTAGGCCCAACAGGATGTGCAAGAAGCCGAACCCCAAGGCGACTCCCATAAACAGGAAGACGGCGTGCAGTCTGTCGAACAGGATCGGCCGCAGGCCGATCCGCGCCCCCGGTTCCGCGCCGAAGAACTCGCCGAAGAGAAACCCGCTGAGGATGGCTGCGACGGCCCCGTAGCCGAAGACGACCGCGAGATCCCGGATGAGCGGGCGGTCGCCGTACCGTCCCCGCACGAAGAGCGATCCCGCTAACAGGATCAGGCCGTGGGCGATATCGGCAATGATGAGGCCGAAGAAGAGAGGGAAAAACAGCGCCAGGAACGGCGTGGGGTCCAGCGTGCCGTAGCGCGGAAGGGCGATGACGCGAGTGAGGCGCTCGAACGGGCGGATCCAGGCGGGGTTCTTGAGCACGACCGGCACGCGGAACCGCTCCTCCATGCCGAGGGGAAGCTCCTCTACCATGACCTCGCCCGCGAAGGCCGCGCGCATTGCCTCCGCCACCCCAGGGAAGCGCCTCCGAGGAACCCACCCGTAGATGATGAACGTTTGATCCGTCTGGAAGAACCGCTCGGACGTCCGGATCTGCTCCAGACGGTCAAGCGCCCAGCGCTGCAGCAGCTCCAGCCGCCCCCGCCACCGGCGGGCTTGCGCTACCAGGGCCGCCTGCGCCGTGGCGATGGCGCCCGGAAGCCGCTCCCGCTCCCGGAGGAGATAGCGCAGGGCCTCTCCGAGCGGAAGCTCGGCAAGATCGAGGGGAAGGCGCAGCTCGGTGATTCCCCGCTCCCACAGGAGCCCGCGCACCCGGTCGGCATACTCTTTCGGCAGGATGATCAGGAGCGCCAGGGTCTCGGGATCGACCACGGTGTAGAAGAGCTGATACCGCTCGCGCGTCACCTCCCCCAGGAGCTCCCTGAGGAGGGCCAGCATCCCCTCCCCCTTCCGCTCCATGGTCACGCCGAGGTAGACCAGCTCGCGGCTCTCGCGGATCTCTTCAAGGAAAGGGGCCAAGGCCTCCAGCGTCCGCTCGTACTGCTGGAAGAGGACGTGGCGGTCCTCCAGGTCCTTCTTTTGCCGTGAGAGGGCCTCCACCTCCGGGACCAGGGTTTGGAGTAACTCCGCAAGCTCCCCGGTCGGACCGGGGCGTTCAAGGGGAGGAGCAACAGCGGGAAGGGGTTCCCCGACGTCCGTCGGGGGCGCTTCGGGGAGCATCGGGAAGAGGGACGTCGGCCGGGGAAAGATCAGGAGGAGACGGTGGATCTGTTCCACGGCGCGCTCCAGCTCAGCGCGCTGGGACTGGAGGGCGGGGTCCGGCGCCAGACCCTGCAGGATCTCCGCCGGCGGGGGGAAGAAGACGGGAGACGACTCCACATGGATCACGCCGAGCTCGTGCAGGAGGTTCGTCACCGGCACGAGGCGGCTCTTGGGTCCCACGAGCCAGAGTTTGGCTATCTTCTCGATCACGGAAAGCGCCTCTCTGCCCGCCGCGGCGGGCGGCTGTGGCCGCCTTATTGACTTGTTGACTTATTGACTCATTGACTCATTGACTCATGCGGTCACCCTGTTCCCGGAAGCAACCGCCGGATCACCCGCTCGGCCGCCGCGTCCAGATGCTCTAACGTCCGCGCGCGGAGCGCGTGCGCCTCGGTCTCTGCTTCCGCATTCAGGGCTTGCTGTTCCTGCCGGATTGCCGCTTCCTGCTCGCGGCGAAGCCGTTTTAATTGCTCCGGCAGGGCCTGTCGGCGCGCGGCGCGGAGCGCCTCCGCCTGCTGCCGCGCCTCGTGGACGATTGCTGCGGCCTCCGCTTCGGCCTGGCGCAGCAGACGCTCAATCTCCTCCTCCGCCTCCCGGATCTTCCGGAGGATTTCCGGCGATTGCAGTTCCGACCCTGGCTCCACGACTCCCCCCATTCACGACTCACGCCTCACGAGCCATGTTTCCCGTAGGGCAGGCCTCTGCGCCTGCCCCGAGTCTACCTGCCCCGTTCTTATCGGGGTCGGGGCCTGCCCTTGGCGGGGACGGAGCCCCGCCCTACAGCCTCAAGGCTCTAACTCCCACCCCTTCTTTACCAGGTCCTCGCGCACCTCGGCGGCGGAGCGGTCGTCCACCACATCAAACTGCTTGGTCCAACGGTCGGGATGGGCATGGCCGCCCGGCCAGGTCTTCGATCCCACGCTCAACATCGAGGCCCCTGCCCGGAGGAGGGCCTCGCGCAAGGTGGGACGCTCCCGCGTGGAGACGACGACGTGAGCCGCAGGAAAGGCGATCCGGTAGAGGGCGACGATTCGGGTGAGTATGTCATCCGGCACGGGAGACGGCGCCTGCCGGAGCGGCGCGCCCGGCGCGGGACGCAGACGGGGCACAGACAGAGAAAGGGTTGCGCCATAGCGATCGACGAGAGTCCGCGCATGGCGCACCAGGGCCGGAACTTCAAAGGTCCAGTCATGGAGACCCAAGAGAGTTCCCATCCCCAGGCGTCGGAAGCCCGCCTTCGCCGCCCGATCCATCGCCTCCACCCGCCATGCATACCGCCGCTTCGGCCCCGAGGGGTGCATCTCCCGGTAGGTCTCGGGATGATAGGTCTCCTGAAAACACTGGTAGTAATCGTAGCCGGCCTCCCGGAGACGCCGGAACTCTTCGACGGCATACGGGGGCGCGTTCAGGCCCAGCGTCGTGAGGCCGGTCTGAGCACGAATCGCACCCGCCACGTCGCACAGGTAATCGACGGACGCCCGCTCCGGATGCTCGCTGACCACCAAGAGGAGATGCCGCACCCCTTCCGCCTCGATGGCCCGCGCCTCTTGCACGGCTTCCTCCACGGTGAGGGTCTTGCGGGCGGCGTCCGTGTTGTCCCTCCGGAAACCGCAGTAGAGGCAGTTGTTCAGGCAATCGTTGGAGAGGTACAGGGGGGTGAAGAGGCCGACCCTGCGGCCGAAGTGTTGTTGACGCGCATCCCAGGCCGCTTCGATGAGGGCCTCCGTCGAGGCGTCCTCCGCCGGCGCGATCCCCTGCGGATCAAGGGTCAGCTTCACAGCCTCACCTGTGGAGGCTGGTAGATGCAATAAGGCTCCTCCGAGAGATAGTTTCCCGTCTCGGCGAAGGCCCGCGCGCGGCACCCCTCGCAGATGTACCGGAACTCGCACGCCCCGCATTTCCCTTCGAGGAGATCGGGATTCCGGAGCTGGGCAAAGACCTCCGACTGCTGCCAGATCTCCCCGAAGGGCCGG
>JACRHK010000190.1 GCA_016217625.1 Nitrospirota bacterium | reverse complement strand
GGAGAGGGCGGGGGGTGAGGAGTTCAAATCGGCGGCGAGAACCCTCACCCGGTCCCTCTCCCTGTTAGGGAGAGGGACTTCCAATCCTGAAGGCATGAGCAACAATTGTGCTCCCCGTAATAATTGACTTGTCTTTGGCTCCCGCTGGCGGGGCAGAGGCTCTTATCCTTGCCTTCAAGAGGGGGGATTCCAGGTCAAATGAAAGTCCGCGAGGCCTTTTAGGAAGGCACTTCTACCTCTCCCTCATGCAAGGAAGTCTGCAATCAGAAATTCGAGAGAGCCGCGGAAGCACCGCGGGCTATCCTCTCAACGGATTCTGAGGCATAGGGCCTGCAAAGCTTTTTCAAGAGGGGGTCGCCGTGAGCGTAAAGGGCAGACTGAAGGATATGAGCCTGGCGGATCTCATTCAGATTTTCGGAGCGGAGCGGAAGACCGTCGCGATACATCTCGGCTCTGAAAAGGGGTACGGGCATGTCTATCTTAAGGACGGCAGGCTCGCACACGTAGCCTATCGCGACCTTGTGGGAGCGGATGCCCTCTATCCGCTCCTTGCATGGGAGGATGGAGAATTTCAGGTCGAGCCGGGAGCAACCCTGCCCGAACATACCGTCCTCGAACCGGCCGAGGTCCTCATCCTCGAGGGGTTCAGGAGGCTTGATGAGTCGAAAGTCCACGCTGGGGATCCCCGCGAATACGTCGGAGATCTGGAATCCTTAAGCCTTATCGAAAAGCTCCTTGAGTTAGGTATTCTTGAGAGAAGAGACACGACGCAGATCCCATAAGGGTTGTCGTTCCCACCTCCTAAGAAGGCAACGATGCCGGGTGAAGTGAAAAATATCGCCATTGTCGGCGCCAATAAAGAAGCGCTGAAACTTCTGCCCCTGCTCTTAAGGGAGAGGAACAGCAAGGTCTCGTTGATCGTGGATTCAAACAAGGAGGTCATGCTTTTTAAGCTCAACGAGCTCGGCTACTGGATCGCAAAGCACCTTGATATCAAGATCTCCACGGACATCGAGAGCCTGAAGAAGGCCCCCGGTCTGGACATCATCATCAACGCCCTGCAGGACCCGCTAACGGAAATGTTCCTGGAGCAGCCCGAGTTCAGAAACGTGGAGAAACTCGGCCCCTTGAGCGCAAGACTTCTCTGGGGGGTCAGGTCCGCTTCAGCCGGCCTGAAGGGCCACGGAACGGCGGACGAACAGGCTGTGCTCCTTGCGTCTCTCCGCGAGATAGTCGACGCGGTGCGCCTGACGCTCGACCGCAAGGAACTCCTCTCCGTCATCCTAAGGCTCGCGATGGAATCGACCCGCGCAGAGAGGGGATCGATCATGCTCCTCAACCGCGAAGAGGGCGTGCTGAGGGTGGAGATCGCGAAGGGGATGGACGAAGAGGTGGCAAGGAAGATCAGGATGCCGCTTGGCGAGGGGATTTCCGGCAGGGTGGCGAAAGATGGCGTGCCGCTTCTTCTCTCAGGCAAGACAAGCGGCGAAGAGTTCGTGCGCCTGAGGGACAGAAGCGACGTGAAAGAGGCCATGTGCGTTCCCCTCGTCGTGAACGGCGAGGTGATCGGGGTCATCAATGTCAGCACGAGCGAGTCCGCCTATGTCTTTATCCATGACGACCTGAACTTTCTGGTAAGCCTTGCAGCCCTCGCCGCCGAGGTGATCCAGCGGTCGAACGAATACGAGAGGATGAAGGTCGATGCGGCCAAGTTTACCTTCTGGAAGAAAGTGGACGCCCTGATGTCCTCCCCCCTGCCCTTTGAAAAACGCTTGAATATGGTCGCCAATAAGCTCGTGGAGCTCGTGCCGGGCCTTACATGCTTCATCTATCTCTACGACGAGGAAAGACACAGGCTCTTTCTTAAGACTGCAAGCATCAAGGACCACAAGATCCTCGGGCCGCTATGCCTGAGGGCCGGGGAGGGCATCGAAGGATCGGGCATGGCGGACGCGAAGGATGTGATCCTGGTAGACAGGACCCCGGAGAGCAGGATCAAGAGGGTCTATCTCTCGCTGCCCATGGTGGTCCATGGCGCCCTTGTCGGGACTTTTACCGGGCAGGTGATAGGTCCCCAGGGGCTTTCCGCACATCATGAGTCCTTCCTGAAGGAGATCCGGTCTCTTCTCGCAGAGAGCGTCTATAAATACCAGCAGGGTGAAAAAGCAACTGCCCGCTCCAGAAAGATTCTTGCCGTTGACGAGGCCGGCCTTGAGCTGATCTCCATGAAGAACCCGGAGAGACTCCTGCCTACGCTCGCCGCGATTCCTGTAGCGATCCTTGGAGCCGAGGGGTCGGTGTTAAGGTTGAAAATGGAGCGCACCAACAAATTCCACATGGCGGCAACCTACGGATTGAGCAGCAAGCAGGTGAGGGAGTATTTACTGCCGATCGAGAAGGAGGCGGTCCTTGAGGTCCTCAGAAAGAAGGGAACGGTCTCAAGGGAGTTCTCCGAGGAGGCCAGCCCCTACATCAAGTCGATCCTCTCGCGTCCCTTGGAAATGGAGGGCGACATCATCGGGGTCATCTCTTTATTCAACAAGACCAGTGAAGATACCATCATCCCTTGCGGTTTTTCAACAATGGATTCGGATATCCTCGCAAGGTTCGCTGTGTACGCGGAAAAGGCCGTCTCCCACTTCATGGGCAGGGCTGTTCCGATTGCAAAGGAAGCGGTAGTAAAAGAAGAAGTGGTTCACCCCCCCTATCTGGCGTTTGAGAAAGGGTTGGAGGAGAGTTGAGCCGAGCCGGGAGGCTCAGGCGGATGCGCTCGGCTTGCTTGTCCCCGATGCCGGTTTGCTTATCTCGCCAAACTAACATATTTTCTGCAAATTGGTTTGGTCAGGGATGGATAGTGCTAGATCTCGATACTGGATCGGCAGGGTACCTGATAGCAGGAATTCTTACTAACGCAGGTGGAGAGGATAAACCTGGAGACGTAGTTGATTCTGATCTTGAAAAGGTGATACTGAACCTCCAGCAACTTTCCGAGATTTTAGGAGAGCTCATCGAGCTGAGCGGCATCCTGACCGAATTGGGTCTGATAGCTCTGGCAATGGGGATTCTAATGAAGAATGGTTACATCGCATTGGCAGGACTCCTGCTTACGGCGATAGGGGTGCTTGGCTTGGTGGGGGGTGTGGCTTATGTAAAGGAGATTGTCGATGAAACTATTCAACAGCGACTTCCCCCGGAATAGTAATTCGTGACTATGCTTCAACGCTGATGCAACTGGTAGGCAGCAAATGTGGTCTTTTCTTTCAGATTTCGTCTCATTTATGGGGTTTCAATGGCTGATCTTTGGGATCGGATTTCTTCTCCTTGCCCTGTGGAGCAAATGGATCTCAAGGATCAGTCAGGCATGGAAGGTCCATTGGGAGGAGCGTCATAGGAAACCCCTGGTGACCTACCTCGCATTTCTAAAAAAATGGCTTCTCGTGGTAAGGATTTTGTTGGGCTTTGTGGTCATATCGTTTGTGTTCGTGATCGCCATTCAATGGAAAGATTACATGTTCCTTCTTCAGGGCGGGTATGAGTCAATACTTCTGCCTGAACGTAGCGTGTATCTGATGTACTTGAAGGCTGTTTGCATCCTTTTCCTAGTGCTTATTCAGGTCACGTTTATGTATCTGCTTCTCAGGAGAATGATTCACCGGATCGAAAGTCTCTGCGCCTAGTTTAAGCGATCGTGACATTTGACTCCTTTTGTAAAATAACGTAACGGGGTCAGACATGCCTTATTGACTTTTAGGGGGAGGGGAAGTTTTTTCACGAGTGACTTGTTCGCTGTCCGAAAGATAAAGTCCAGGTATTTACAGTTTTTGACACTGTACTTCCCTTGACATTTTACATTTTGCACTTTGCATTTTGAATTTTTCATTGAGCTTTTAGGCGTCTCAACACGACCGCGCCGCCGTGAGGAGATGGACGCTTTCGGCGCCCGCCTTGCGCAACACCCTGGCGCATGCGTCGGCCGTCGCCCCCGTCGTCAGGACGTCATCCACCAGGAGCACGCGCTTCTCCGCGATCGTCTCCGGTTGAATGACGGCGAACGCGCCGCGGACGTTCCGCTTCCGTTCCTGATCATCGAGGCCGATCTGGGGGCGCGTCCAGCGAACCCTTTGAAGCGCGTCCACCAATAAGGAAAGACCCGCCTGCCGGGAAAGGACGTGGGCAAGGAGGAGCGACTGGTTAAACCCCCGCCGGCGCAGGCGCCGAGGATGGAGCGGCACGGCCAGGAGGGCGTCCACCGGAGGGAACTCCGCCATCCTCACCGCCATCCGCTCGGCAAGAGGGACGGCCAACGCCATCTTGTGGGAGTACTTTAAGAGGTGGAGGGCCTCCTTCAAAGGGCCCTCGTACGGGCCGTAAGCGCGCACCGTGTCGAACAGGGGCGGGTCCGCGCGGCAGGGCCCGCAGCGGTGATCCGGGCTGGCCGTCAGGGTCTCGGGAGAGGCGAAGGGCCGGCCGCACTGCGGGCACCAGGGCGGAGGAAACGGCGCCATCACCCCCCAGCAGGCCGGACAGAGAAAGGGGGCCCCGTCGGGATAGCCGGTCTGACATACCCGACAGCGACCCGGGAAGAGGAGGCGAAGAAGATTGCGCGAAGAGAGAAGATGGAAGATAGAGGATGGGGAGTGCGTTGTGGTTTGTTCCATGTGGATCGGTTCTCTCTCTTCAATCGCCCATCCTCTATCCTCTATCCTCGATTTCTTACCAGTCCTTCCGCCGTCATCTCAGGGGGACGGGGGAGGCCCAGGATGTCGAGGATCGTGGGCGCCACGTCGGCCAGAACCCCCTCGGGCTTCAGGGGCAGATCCCGCCCTAGGAGGATGAGGGGGACCGGGTTGGTCGTGTGGGCCGTGTGGGGATTGCCCTGTTCA
This sequence comes from Nitrospirota bacterium, assembly GCA_016217625.1. GTDB lineage: Bacteria > Nitrospirota > RBG-16-64-22 > JACRHK01 > JACRHK01 > JACRHK01. Next base: position 8,891 of record JACRHK010000190.1, on the reverse strand, counting down.
TCCACCATCTGCTCCAGGTTGCCGTGATCGGCCGTGAGGAGGAGCACGCCCCCCTTCCCAGCGACCTTGTCAGCGATCCGCCCCAGGCAGTCATCGATTACCTCCGCCGCCTCCACCGCCGCGGGGAGGACGCCGGTGTGGCCCACCATGTCGGGGTTGGCGAAGTTGAGGAGAATGAAGTCGTAGTCCTCCCTGTCGATCCGGCGCAGGACCTCCGCCGTCACCTCCCGCGCGCTCATGGCCGGCTTCCGGTCGTAGGTCGGCACGTCCTTGGGCGAGGGGATGAGGACGCGCTCTTCTCCGGGGAACGGCTCCTCCCGCCCCCCGTTGAAGAAGTAGGTCACGTGCGCGTACTTCTCCGTCTCGGCAATCCGGAGCTGGCGGAGGCCCGCTTCGCTCAAAACCTCGGGGAGAATTTTCGTCAGACGCTGGGGGAGGAACGCGGCGGGCAGGTCCCACGTCTCATCGTACACCGTCAGGCACACGAACAGCGCGAGATGGGGGGGCGCCGGCCGGGCGAACCCGCCAAACCCGCTCTGCGTCAGGGCTGCCGTCAACTCGCGGGCCCGGTCGGCCCGGAAGTTGAAGAAGATCGCGACGTCGCCGTCCCGGATTTGAACCGGATCGATCACCGTCGGCAGGACGAATTCATCCGTCTCTCCCTTGGCATAGGCTGTTTCCACAGCGGCAAGGGCGGAAACCGCCTTCCGCCCCTCGCCCAGGACCACGGCCCGGTAGGCCTTTTCCACACGGTCCCACCGCTTGTCCCGATCCATGGCGAAATACCGGCCGCAGACCGTGGCGATCCGCCCCAGGCCGATCCGATCCTGATGCGCCTGGAGCGTCCGGATGTATTCGAGGCCGCTGGCAGGGGGCGTGTCCCGGCCGTCCAGGAACGCATGGACGAACACTTCCCGCACCCCCTCGCGCAGCGCCAGGTCATGAAGGGCCAGCAGGTGCGCGAGCTGGCTGTGCACGCCGCCGTCGGAGACGAGCCCCAGCAGGTGCAGGCGCGCGCCCGGCTCCCGGGCCGCCGCCATCGCCTTCCGGAGCGCGGGGTTCACACAGAACGTCCCATCGCGGATCGCCTTGTCGATCCGGGTCAGGTCCTGATAGACAATGCGTCCCGCCCCCAGGTTCATGTGGCCCACCTCGGAGTTCCCCATCTGATCGTCGGGCAGCCCCACGGCCTCGCCGGAAGTGAGGAGCCGCATCACCTTCCCCTTGTGGAGCAGGGCCTCGTAGCGGGGCGTTCTGGCCAGGGTAATGGCGTTCGCCTCCCGGGCCTCCCGGAGGCCCCAGCCGTCCAGGACGATGAGCATCACCGGTTTGGGTCTGTGTGCGGACACCACTCCACGTCCTCCATCCTCAATGCTCGACTCTCACCCTTGCCGCTTCCGAAGGCGCGCTTTCATTCGGCGGCGCGGCGCGGTCGACGGCCGTCACGCGATAATAATAGGTCCCTTTGCCGGGGCGGTCTGTGAACGTCGTCTGAAGCAGCGGGACCTCCGCCGCCTGCGCGTACCCCCGCTCCCGGTCCGTCGAGCGGTACACCCGGTACCCCTGGAGGTCCCCCTCCCGGTTCTCCTTCCAGCTCAACCGGACCTCGCGCCCCGCCACGGCCGCCGTGAACCCCTCAGGCGCGGCGGGAGGCGTCGTGTCGCGCGGGACGGCGCGGACCTCGGCGCTTTCCGGCCCCTCGTTCCATCCCGGACGCTCCGCACCGGCGCTTCTCACATGGTAGTAATAGGTCCGGCCGTTTGTCAATCCGATGTCTACAAACCGGGGCGCCGTCAGAAGGGCCTTGTTCACGGGGGAGCCGTACGCGCCTCCCTCGGTTTTGCGATAGAGATTGTATCCCTTCAGGCGCGGAGGGGTCGTCCCGTCCACGTTCTGCGCGGGGGGCGACCAGGTGAGCGTGACCTTTCCGTCCCCTGCGAGGGCCTGCGCGTCGGTGGGAGGCGCCGGCGGCGCTTGCAGGGTGATCCGCACCTCGGGCGACTCCTTCCCCAGGACCTCCTGCTTCCCGATGGGAATCACCTTGTAGCCGTAGGTCCGTCCGTAGCGGAGGCCGGGCGGCGACGGATCCTCGCCACGATCGAGAAACACGACGCGATTCCCCTCGACCCTGGCCCCGCGGAGCCATTCCAGGTCGAGCGTGGCGATTTTTCGGTGTTCGCAGCACCCTTTGCTCGCCCCCTGTTCGTGCTCCCCCCGGAGGACGATGAAACCGGCCAAATGGACGGGCGTGCTCTTGTCGATATGTTCCGTAGGCAAGAGCCAGCTCAGGGTCACGCTCTGCATCCGCTGATCGGCTTTCAGCTCCTTGACGGCATCGGGGACGATCGACTTGGGGACGACCGGCGGCCCCTTCCTCCCGCAGGCGGGAAGGAGCACGAAGGCAATAGTCAACACTGAGGCCAAAAGCACCCGAGAGGATGTATACACGCAAACATCCATGAAGCGTTGCCTGCGCGCCACAGGGGATGGGTGGCGGCGGCAGGGGGCCCCCCGCCTGCGCGCAAGGGGCCCAAGGCCGCTAGAAACTGAACACCAAGGCATCATCCCAGGAGCTGGAGGAGTCGGAGGAAACGCCAACAATCGAAACGGTGAGCCGGAGGCCCCTGAGCACAGCCGGGGGAAGACGCCGACAGGACCCGTCCCCTGGGGCCGTCATCAGCATCATGTACAAGAGTGTCTCCACTCACGCCTTCAACCGCTTCGCCCAGGCGCGGATCTGGCGGCGCACCTGGGCGGGAGCCGTCCCCCCAACGAGGTTCCGCCGGGCCACGCTGGCCTCCAAGGTGAGGGCCTGGAGGGCATCGGGGCCGAAGCGGGGAGAGAAGGTCTTCAACTCCGCGAGAGACAGGGCCGTCAACTCCTTCCCCGCCTTGAGGCAGTAGGCGACAATTCGCCCCACGATGGCGTGCGCCTCGCGGAAGGGGAGCCCCTTGGAGGCCAGATAGTCGGCCAGGTCCGTGGCGGCCAGATACCCCCACTCGGCAGCCCGCCGCATCCGCTTCGGCTTGAAGGCCAGGCGGGGAACGAGCGCCGTGAGGACCTCAAGGCATTGCTCCACCGTCTCCACGGCGTCAAAGAGCGGCTCCTTGTCTTCTTGCAAGTCCCGGTTGTACGAGAGGGGCAGACCCTTGAGGATCGTGAGCAGAGACAGGAGGTGGCCGAAGACCCGCCCCGTCTTGCCGCGGACGAGTTCGGCCACGTCGGGGTTCTTCTTCTGGGGCATCATGGAGCTGCCCGTGGCGAAGGCGTCGGGGAACTCCACGAAGCCGAACTCGAACGTGCTCCACAGGACCAGCTCCTCCCCCAGGCGGGAAAGATGCGTCATCAGGAGGGCGACATCAGCCAGGAATTCCACCAGGAAATCGCGGTCGGCGACGGCGTCCAGGGAGTTCTGGGAGACGCCGTCGAACCCGAGGATCTGGGCCACATACGCCCGATCCAGCGGAAACGTCGTCCCGGCCAGCGCCCCCGCGCCCAGGGGGCAGACGTTGAGGCGCGCGCGGGCGTCGGCCAGCCGCTCCCGGTCCCGCTCCAGCATCTCGACGTAGGCAAGGAGGTGATGGGCCAGGACGATCGGCTGGGCGCGCTGCATATGCGTATAGCCGGGCAGGATCGTCTCCGCGTGCCCCTCGGCCTGATCGAGGAGGACGCGCTGGAGCCGGCGGATCCGCTCCTGCAGCCCGTCGAGGACCTCGCGGACGTAGAGGCGCAGGTCGAGGGCCACCTGGTCATTGCGGCTCCGGCCCGTGTGAAGCTTGCCGGCGACGGGGCCGATCTTCTTGAGGAGCCGCCGTTCGATGGCCATGTGGATGTCTTCATCCGCGGCGGAGAAGGGGAACTTCCCCCGGGCGATCTCTCGCGTGATCCCTTCCAGCCCCTTGACGATCTTGGCCGCTTCCTTCCGCGTGAGGACCCGCTGCTTGGCGAGCATCCGGGCATGGGCGATGGAGCCGCGGAGGTCGTAAGGGGCCAGGCGGCAGTCGAAGGCGAGGGAGGCCGTGAAGGCCTCCACGAGCTGATGCGTGGGCTCTTGGAACCGTCCGGACCAGGGCTTGGAAGGCATGGGCACTTAGGCCTGTTGTCCGATGTCCACGGTCCCCTGTCCGACTTTGGACTTTGCCTGCCTGCCGGCAAGGCAGGGACTTTGGACTTTGGACTTTCTGAGCGTCGCTTCAATCCGCATCCGCAGGGCGTTCAGGCGGATGAAGCCGGTCGCGTCCCGCTGGTCGTAAACCGCATCCTCTTCAAACGTCGCCATCTCGGGGTGATACAGGGAGTAGGGCGACTTCCGTCCGACCACGAGGCAGGTCCCCTTGTACAGCTTCAGGCGCGCCGTCCCGGTCACTCGGCGCTGGGTCCGGTCGAAGAGCGCCTGGAGCGTCTCCCGCTCGGGAGCGAACCAGTAGCCGTAGTAGATCAGCTCGGCATAGCGGGGGATGAGGGAGTCCCGCAGATGCAGGACCTCGCGGTCCAGCGTCAGCGACTCCACGGCCCGGTGGGCCGCGTGAAGGATCGTCCCGCCCGGCGTCTCGTACACCCCGCGCGACTTCATCCCCACGTAGCGGTTCTCCACGAGATCCACGCGGCCGATCCCGTGGCGGCCGGCGATCCGGTTGGCCTCGGCCAAGAGCCTGGCGGGCGTGAGGCGCTTGCCGTTGAGGGCGGCGGGGTTCCCTTCTTCATAGGTGATCGTGACGTACTCCGGCTTCTCCGGCGCCCGCTCCACCGGCACGGCGAGCGTGTGCATCTCCTGGGGCGGCTCCTTCCACGGGTCTTCCAAGATGCCCCCTTCGTAGCTGATGTGGAAGAGGTTCCGGTCGATGGAGTACGGCTTCGCCTTCGTCGCCGTCACGGGGATGCCGTACTGCTTGGCATAGCGGATCAACGCCTGCCGGGAGTTGAACGCCCACTCCCGCCAGGGGGCAAGGATTTTAAGGCTGGGGTCCAGGGCCATATACGTCAGCTCGAAGCGGACCTGGTCGTTCCCCTTCCCCGTGGCGCCGTGGGCCACGGCGTCCGCCCCCTCTTTGCGGGCGATCTCGACCTGGGCCTTGGCGATGAGGGGCCGGGCGATGGACGTCCCCAGGAGGTAGCCTCCCTCGTAGACGGCATTCGCCCTAAGCATGGGGAAGACGAAGTCCCGGACGAACTCCTCCCGGAGATCCTCGATGTAAACCTTCGAGGCGCCCGTCGCGAGGGCCTTCTTCTTGAGGGGAGCGAGCGCCTCCCCCTGGCCCAGATCGGCGATGAAGGCGATGACCTCGCAGCCGTAGGTCGCCTTCAGCCAATGGATCGCCACCGAGGTGTCCAGGCCGCCCGAGTAGGCCAGAACGATCTTCTTCACCGGAGCCTGCATGGCGCCTTATCCTACCACCTTTGTGATTTCGGTTCAAATGGAAAGTAGAAACCACGCCCCAGTTTGGCCGTTTGACTCCATACCGCACCAGGGATATAATTCCCCTATCCGTTAGGATAAGCATAAAAGGCAATATTAGGCCCCAGACGGTTATATCAAGGGAGGTTCTGGCGGTGGATGAAGTTGTTCAGCTACGCCTAGAGTTTCAGGAAACTGCAGTAGCAGATGAAGTATCGGCGGTTACGGCCATTGTGCGTCCGGTATTAGCTGGAATCTTGTCTGCGCTTAAGGGTGAAGTTGTTACAGAAGCGGGTGGCTATGACGGAGTCAAACTGTTTATGCTCTCTCGACTCCGCCGACCGGGTGATGGCGACATTGGGGTCTGTTTCGAGTATGCAGTGCACGACGCGCTTAACAAACAAAACCCGATGATTTTGGAACGAGTAAATGATGCGCTGCTCTTATGTAAAGAACCCGGAGGCACAGTTTCGTCGATTCTATTCGGTGCGGAGAAAGCCGGCGCTCTTAATCTGATTGACACCGCAAAAAACTTACTTACCGCAGAGTCGATATTGATGTACGGCACAAAGGGGAGACCGGTTAAGCTAAGGAAGCACATCGAATCCGTTGCCGCAGCCTTTCGAAAGCCAGCAGCCCGAGATATTCTGCCGCACAGCATCAGTGGACTTTGGAAGGCCGATCTATTTACTGGTCATTCAGACACGGATCGATGGATAGGAACGACGTTGAAGATAAATAGGACGCACCTCGAAGGTGCACGCGGACTGCGTCTTGGTATTGTTCCGGTACAGGAGGGGGAAACTGACGCAATCGTTCGAGATGATTTCAAAAACCTTGTTGTGTGCCCGCTCCCATATGACCGGAGCTTTATGCAAGTCTTTTACCAAGCGTGGGAGGTCGTTGTGCAATTTCTCGCTGCGGATGCAAAGGTCCCTAAAGAAGCAAGTCTACCGCGCCCTCCGGCCCGACAAGTCGCACGGTACCTAGAGGATAGACGCAACTTCCCTGTAGCCGACGTAATCGCTGCGCTTGAGCCGCTGGCTCAACCCGAGTTGCTGAAGACCCAAGAAGTCAGGGCCAGTCTTCTGGAAACGCGCAAGCAACATACAGAAACAACTAGTGCCTTACTTGCGCCCATGCCGCGCCAGATCGGCCGATGATGAACAGAGTTTAACAACCGCCTTAGCCGACGCGGTATCGGCGTACGAGTTAGAGGGTCAATTCTTTAGATTTGACAAATCTTTCCTCTTGCGCGCCACCGAACACTGGCGCGAGTCGGACTTCGGACCAGCTCGTGTGCCCTCGCCGCTCACGCAGGGTGTTAGGCATTATTCACGACCTTAATTACGGAAGGGGGGCTGACTATGAAATGCCAAATCTGTACAAAGAATGAGGCGCAGCAAACCTGCAGCCAGTGCGGCAAGAAGTTCTGCCCAGCTTGCCGCAACACCTCATCACCATGGAAGCCAATTTGCAAGCAGTGCGCCGACTAACTTCCAAAGGACAACATTAGGGACTTTGGTGCTTAGGGCGCGATTGGTTTGGCAGGGGTGGTGCGGGAAGAGCTTGGACTGACTGGAAACGGAGATGGCGCGCCATTTGGGGGTGAGCCTCCCCCCCCGACGATGAGATAAATAGACGGTGGTCCTGATTAATCAGGTGGCCGATCGGAAAGGGTCGGTTCTCTATCCTCGTCCGCCACGGGGTCAAAGAGAGGCAAGGAAAGTACGCGCAGCCTGAAATCTGGATACCGGACTTTGGGAATTCCAGAAATGCCGAAGCAGACTGAAACGGACACGCTCGCTCGCCCCCATCGTCTGATCTGAATACCTTTGCTGAGAAGGCCCTGGCGTAAACCCCGTTAGAAAAACGGTCGTTCATCCCGTTAGATGTTTCGGCTGCCTGGGTGATGGAACTTCAGGACAACCGTCCTAGACGAAGCTCCTTGCACATCTAACGGGACAAGCGATTGGCTGATGGGAGCCTTCAACTCCCATCAGCCATCTGATAAACACCGCCGACAGGAGTCGGCGGCCTTTTCTAACGGGGTAAAGCAGGGAGATTGACAGTCACAGGGCATTAGTGTACACTGGTATACACAATGAGAAAGGAGACCTTGATGATTAAAACCGGCATAAAGGAGGCGCGTCGGAACCTGACGGGATTCTTAAACAAGGTTCAGAAAGGCGAAGAGGTCATTATCACGAAAAGAGGGGAAGCCATCGCAAAGATCTCTCCATTCAGGAAGCGGCTGAAGAGGAAGCTTGTGAGCCATAAAGCGCTGAGAGAAGCCATTGAATCAAAAGGCAAACCTCTGTCAAGGATCGTTGCCGAATTGAGGGAAAGGGAAAGGTTTTAAGTGTCTGTGATCTTTGCAGATACCAGCGCCCTGGTGAAGTATTATTACCCCGAGAAGGACAGCGAGAAGATCGAAGGGTATCTCTTGTCCTCCAGGCATCTCTATATCTCCAGTCTGAGCATCGTCGAGATGGCCTCTGCCTTGATGAAAAAGGTCAGGAACAGGGAGCTGAAAAAGACGCAGGAAATGCACATCTGGAATGCCCTGCTGGACGACCTCCAAACCGGCCAGATGGAGATGGTCTTCCTGGACGAAAGACACTACTTCAAGGCTGCCGATATCATCAGGGAATTCGGAACGAGACGCGGTATTAAGACACTCGATGCGCTGCAACTTGCAATCGCACACGATCTTGGTCATGCGAAGTTGCTTTGTGCCGACGAACTTTTATCCGGTTTGGCGGTTGAGATGGGAATCCGACTGGTTCAAGTGGCATAATTGTGCCCGCATAGAAAGGCAGCGCACTACTCAAAGGGTATCGCCCAAGATAAGAGCGGAGCGACTTTTCTGCCCTCAGCAACTCGGCTTTGATTTCCTCGCGGTGAGGAGGCGTCTTCATACCACAATTCCCTCGCGCTCCACCTCCTCCAGGAATTGCGATCTCATCCCTTTGAGCTGCCCAACGTATCTCTGGCTCAATACCTGGATGGACAAGACGATCCCATGCTCCAGCTCGAGCAGATACCCAAGCTCACGTATGCGGTCTCCCACCCTCCAATCCCTTGATCGGATGACGACCAGCAGGTCGAGATCGGATTCTCGGGTAGCGCCTCCCCTGACACGAGAGCCAAAGAGCGTCAGGCTAATCAGCTCACCGGGAAATGCACTTTCAATCTTCCTCTTGAACTCCTCAACAATCTTCTTTGTCTTGCCGCTCAGTCGCATTTCACGAAACCTCCGCTGATATGCTCCTGGGGCTAAGATGGCAGAATTACAGGGATCTGGCAAATGGGAAGCCTGTCACAAGCAACCGGCCGGTGTGGAGAATAATGGTGGAAGGTTGATGTGCTACGGGGGTTGCGTGAGAACAGTCAGGGTGAGTGCTAGGTCACCAAGGTGTCGCTCAAACGGCCGAACTCTTCCAGGGTAAGCGTTTCGCCCCGGCGGGTGGGGGCAATCCCGGTCGCTGCGAAG
>JACRHK010000193.1 GCA_016217625.1 Nitrospirota bacterium | reverse complement strand
GGGCCGATGCCCGTCCAATCCCGTAGATAGAGGTCAGCCCAATCTCCACCCGCTTCTCCCTGGGCAAATCGACGCCTGCAATCCGTGCCACCTTTCCCCTCCTAAATCATCGTGAACCGTCACGGTCACGGGTCACGGTCACGGTCACGATCACTCCCCTACCCCTGCCGCTGTTTGTGGCGGGGGTTCTCGCAGAGGACCCGGACAATTCCCTTCCTCCGGACGATCTTGCATTTCTCGCAGATCCGCTTAACCGATGAACGCACCTTCATCCGCAACTCCTAACTCCTGACTTCTGACTCCTGACTTCTGACTTCATCACTTGAACCGGTAGATGATCCGCCCCCGGCTGAGATCGTAGGGGGAGATCTCGACCGTCACCTTATCGCCCGGCAGGATCTTGATAAAGTGCATCCGCATCTTCCCCGACACATGAGCCAGCACCTTGTGGCCGTTCTCCAATTCCACCCGGAACATCGCGTTCGGAAGGGTTTCGACGATCGTCCCTTCGACCTGAATGGCCTCTTCCTTCTCCATCGCCTACCCGACCAGCAGCGTGAGGACCCTCGGGCCGTTGCCCGTGATCGCCACCGTGTGCTCGAAGTGGGCCGAGAGGCTGCCGTCCCGGGTGACGACCGTCCACTGATCCTCGAGGATCTCGACCTCAGAGCCGCCCGCATTCACCATCGGCTCGATGGCCAGCACCATCCCCGGACGCAGCTTGGGGCCCTTCCCCTCCTCCCCGAAGTTCGGGACCTGGGGGTCCTCATGAAGGTTGCGCCCGATCCCATGTCCGACAAAATCGACGACCACCGAATACCCCTGCGCCTCGACGTAGGACTGCACGGCGTGGGAGATGTCCGACAGGTGATTCCCCGCCCGGGCCTTGGCAATGGCCCGCTCCAACGACTCCTCCGTCACGCGCAGGAGCCGCAGCGCCTCCCCACCCACCTTCCCCAGGGGGAGCGTCACGGCGGCGTCGCCGTAATACCCGTCCACCACGACCCCCAGATCGATCCCAATGATATCCCCCTCCTTGAGCCGGCGATCGGCCGAGGGAAGGCCGTGCACCACTTCGGAGTTCACTGAGGCGCAGATCGTGTAGGGATACCCCCGATACCCCTTGAACGCCGGTTTGGCTCCGGCCTTCCGGATGCATTCCTCGGCGAACCGATCGAGATTCAGCGTCGTCATCCCCGGGCGCACAAACTCCCGGATGGCAGCCAACGTCTCAGCCACGACGCGGCCCGCGACCTCCATCCGGGCGATCTCCTCCGGGGACTTGAGGATAATCATGGCCCTTAGCGCGCATTGCTGATGACGCGATCGATCTGTGCGGCGATCTCCTCGATCTTCCCCTCGCCCGCCATCTCCTTGAGCAGCCCGGCCCCCTTATAGTAGGCCAGCAGCGGCTCGGTCTGCTGCCGGTAGACGCTCAGGCGACGGCGGACCGTCTCTTCCCGGTCGTCGTCGCGTTGCAGCAGCGCCCCCCCGCAGGCGTCACACACCCCTTCGGTCTTGGGGAAATGGAAGCGGACATGATAGGGGCGCTGACACTGGCCGCAGGTCCGGCGGCCCGAGATCCGCTCGACGAGCGCCTCTTCTTCCACGTGGACAGCCACCACGTGATGGAGCGGTGTCCCCATCGCCCTCAGCATCGCATCGAGGGCCTGGGCCTGGACCACCGTGCGGGGAAATCCGTCCAGGATATACCCTTTCGCGCTGTCGGGCTGTCCGAGGCGCTCCCGGATCAGGCCGATGACCACCTCATCCGGCACCAGCGCGCCCCGGTCCATGTACCCCTTGGCTTCCTTCCCCAGCGGCGTGCCGTCGGCCACCGCCTGGCGGAGGATATCCCCCGTGGAGATCTGGGGAATGCCCCGTCTGGCGCTCAAGAGCTTCGCCTGTGTCCCCTTTCCCGCCCCCGGCGGGCCCAACAAGATCAGTCGCATGGCCATCGCTATCCTTGCCTCCCTTTGATGCGCCCCTTGCGCATGAATCCCTCGTAACTGCGGGTCAGCATATGAGACTCGATCTGGCTCACCGTGTCCAGCCCCACGCCGACCACGATGAGCAACGACGTGCCTCCGAAGTAGAACGGGACGTTCAAATAGGCGATGAGGATTTCCGGGATCACGCACACGATCGCCAGGTAGAACGCTCCTCCGAACGTAAGCCGGGACAGCACGCGGTACACGTAATCGGAGGTCTTCTTCCCCGGGCGCAGGCCGGGGATAAACCCCCCGTACTTCTTGAGGTTGTCGGCCAGGTCCACCGGGTTGAAGATGATCGCCGTGTAAAAGAACGCGAAAAAGACGATGAGCGTCACATACAGCACGGTGTACAGGAGGTTCCCCGGCCTGAACCCCTGCGCCACCTGCTGCACCCAGGGGATATCGACGAACCCCGCCACCGTCGCCGGGAAAATGATGAGCGAGGAGGCGAAAATGGGGGGGATGACGCCCGCCGTGTTGATCTTCAGCGGGATATGCGTGCTCTGCCCCCCGTAGACCTTCCGCCCCACCACCCGTTTGGCGTACTGGACCGGGATGCGGCGTTGCCCCCGCTCGATATAGATGATGGCCGCCACGACCAGGACCATCATCACGATAAGCCCCAGCAGCAAGAGCAGCGGCAGCTCCCCGGTCTGGAAGAGCTGGTACGTGCTGATGATGGCGTTCGGCAGCTGCGCCACAATCCCCGCGAAGATGATGAGCGAGATGCCGTTGCCCACCCCCCGCTCGGTGATCTGCTCCCCCAGCCACATGATGAAGGCCGTCCCGGAGGTCAGGGTCAGGACCGTCAGCAGGCGGAACCCCCAACCCGGCGCGTGGACGAAGGCCCCGTTGTTCATCCCCTCCAACCCCACCGCAATCCCGAACGACTGAACGGCGCTGATGAGGACCGTCCCATAACGGGTGTACTGAACGATCTTCTTCCGCCCCATCTCCCCCTCCTTGGCGAGCTGGGCCAGCTTGGGGATCACCACCGTGAGCAACTGTAAAATAATGGAGGCGCTGATGTAGGGCATGATTCCCAGGGC
>JACRHK010000189.1 GCA_016217625.1 Nitrospirota bacterium | reverse complement strand
CCCCAGGAGGCGATCAAGAAGTTCCCCAAGAACCCGATGGGCGACGTCATGTTCACGGTCTACACGCGGTGCGTGGGCTGCCACATCTGCGCCGAAGTCTGCCCCACGGGGTACATCGACATGGCCATGGGGGAGGACCTGTAGGCCTTGAAGAAAATGCAAAATGCAAAATGCAAAATGCAAAATGCAAATGGCAAATTGCAAATTGTAAAATCCAAAGCCCTCGTCGTGGCGGTTGCCGGCCTCTTGGCCATGGGGATCGCGGGGGCCTGGGCCGCCGGTGGCGGGGATGTGAGAGAGAAAAAGCAGGGACTCCATCCCCCCATTGTGGTGCCCAAAGAGGGTCAGTGCGTGCGGCCCACCGAGTGGATGCGCCGGAACCACATGGATCTCCTCCAACACCACAAGGTGGACACCGTGCGGAAGGGCGTGCGGGTGAAGAAAGAGAGCTTCGACAATTGCCGGACGTGCCATACCAAGCGGGGGGAATTTTGCGACCGCTGCCACGCATACGCCGCGGTGAAGATGGACTGCTTTGACTGCCACAATTATCCGAAATGAGAAGAACGCTTCACGCTACACGTTGCACGCTCCACGCTAAATGCCTTGATCTCAATGCGTGCGACGCGAGACGTGAAACGTGAAACGTGAGACACTATGGACACCGACCGTAGAACCTTTTTAGCATTGGGCGCCTCTTGTCTGGCCGCCGGTATGATGGCCCCGGTGATCCGCGTATTCGCCTCTGCGGGCGCGGACGCGCAGGGAGCCTCCGCGGCCAGGCGCTGGGGGATGGTCATCGACGTCAACAAGTGCGCCGACGGCTGCACGGCGTGCGTCGAGGCCTGCGCGAAGGAAAATAAGAGTCCGAACTTCGGGGAGGAGCGGATCAACATCCAGTGGATCCGCAAGGCGGAGGTGAAGGCGAAGGTTCCCGGCGCCCAGGCCCGCTCGCTTCCGCTGCTCTGCAACCATTGCGAGAACCCGCCCTGCGCCTACGTCTGTCCGACCGGGGCGACCTTCAAGCGGGACGACGGCATCGTCCTCGTGGACAAGCATCGATGCATCGGATGCCGCTACTGCATCATCTCCTGCCCGTACAACGCCCGCTCGTTGGTGTTCAAACAACCCGACGAGGTCGAGGCGATGGGCGGCAACCCGGACGTGCCCCGGCGCGGCAAGGGGGTCGTGGAGTCGTGCGATTTCTGCGTGCGCCGGGTGGACGCGGGGCGTCAGCCGGCCTGCGTGGAGGCCTGCGCCAAGGCCGGCCACCGGGCGCTCGTGTTCGGCGATCTGCGGGATCCCGGGAGCGAGGCGGCGCGCCTGGTGGCCACGAGCCGTACGCAGACCATCCGGGGCGATCTGGGCACCCAACCCAAGGTTCACTATATGGGTCTGTGAAGGGGGAAGGGATGGGCGGCATCGTCTTTAATCGGATCGAAGGGCGTTCTACCGGGTTCTGGGCCCTGCTGATCGGCCTGGGGGTTGTCGCCGCGATCGGCCTGTGGGCGGCGTACGTCATGGACCACTACGGCCACGCCATCACGGGCATGAACCGCCAGGTGGTCTGGGGCATCCCCCACGTCTTCGCCTTCTTCCTGATCCTGGCCAGCGCGGGGGCCTTGAACGTCGCCTCGCTGAGCTCGGTCTTTGACCAGAGCGTCTACAAACCGATCGCCAGGCTCTCCTCGTTTCTGGCCATTGTCGTGATGGCCGGGGGGCTCTCGATTCTGGTGCTGGACCTGGGGCGCCCCGACCGCCTCGTGCTGACCTTTCAGTACTTCAACTTCACGTCGATCTTTTCCCTGAACATCTTCCTCTATACCGGGTTCTGGGCCCTCTGTTTCCTCTACCTCTGGGCCATGTTCGAGGATTCGAAGCGGTGGACCAGGCCCGTCGGGATCGTGGCGTTTGCCTGGCGGATCATCCTCACCACCGGGACGGGATCGATCCTGGGTTTCATCTATGCCCGTGAGATGATCCACTCCGCCCTACTCGCCCCCATCTTCATCGTGTTGTCGTTGATTGTCGGGGTGGCGATCTTCATCCTGGTGACGCTGGCCACCTTCCGCTTGAGCGGCCGGTTCCTGGACGATCGGCTGGTCATCAAAATGAAAGACCTGCTGGCCTGGTTCGTGATGGCGGGGCTTTACCTCGTCGTCATCGACAACCTGACGCGGCTGTACTACCCCGCGCGCCAGGACGTCGTGGAGTTCCTGGTCCGAAGCGGCGACCCCTACGCCCCCGTCTTCTGGTTGGGGCAGATCCTGCTCGGGGCGGCGATCCCCCTGTTCCTCTTCTTCCATCCGAAGACCGGGCAATCGATCCGCTGGATCGCCATCGCTACGGGAATGGTGATCGTGGGGGCCTTCGCCCAGCTCTACGTCACCGTCATCGGGTTCCAGGCGCTTCCTCTGGAACTGTTCCCCGGCATGGAGGTCAAGAGCACATTCTACGACGGCCGGTTCGCCACCTATACGAGCACCCTGTATGAGTGGGCCTTAGGCGTGGGGATGACGGCGATGGTGGGCGTGCTGTATCTCTTGGGGATCAAGCTGTTCCGGATGGTGCCCCGAGAAGTGCGCATGGAGAAGGCGTTGTAACTAACACGACGCGAGGCTCAGGAGGCATGTCGAAGACTCGACTCCCCGAGATGATTACCGTGACGCAGGAAGCCGCCAGGCAGATCCAGTTTTCCGCCACCAAGAGCGAGGCGGAGAGCATGGCCTTGCGGATCGCCGCCCGCCGGGGGCCGCAGCTCGAGGTGCAATACCAGATGGGGTTTGACGAGCCGAAGGGCGACGATCTGATCTGTGAGTGCGAGGGGATTCAGTTTCTGGTGGATGAAGACAGCGCCCCGCTGCTGAACGGACTGGTGCTCGATTTCGGCTGGATGGACGGGATGATGCAGTTCGTCTTCCTCAACCCCAATGATACCTCGGAGGTGAAACCCTAAATTCGAAATTCGAAGTCCTAAACAAATACAAATGTCTAAAACAGTTCAGATCCTTGGTCATTGGTGTTTGTTTAGGATTTCATGCTCAGAATTTCGGATTTCCCGGTCACGTTATCTTCTTAGTGACAATGGGCCTTGAGGGATCGGTGATCCAGGCGCTCCAGGAGCCGGGAAACAGGCGGGCGCCCTTGAGGCCGGCGATCTCCAGTGCCAGCAAGTTATGGCAGGCCGTGATGCCGGAGCCGCACATCTGGATGCTCTCTTCGGGCGGCGTTCCTTCCAGGATTTTCCGGTACATCTTGCGGAGTTCCTCAGGGGGCAGGAAGTTTCCGCTGAAGTCCAGGTTGTCTTCATAGGGGTGGTTGACGGCACCGGGGATATGGCCGGCCACCGGGTCTAGGGGCTCTCGCTCCCCGTTGAACCGTTCGGGGCTGCGGGCGTCCACCAGTCCGCCGAAGGCGGGTCGGCGCAGCGCCTCCAGGACCTGGCGATCATCGACCCACAGCGTGTCGTTCGGGCGAGGAGTGAACACAGCCGGGCGCACGTATGGATGTTCCACGGTCATGGGGAGTCCTTCCCGCTGCCATCTCTGTAGGCCGCCGTCCAGGAGAGCCACCGCGTCGTGTCCCAGCCAGCGCAGCAGCCACCACAGGCGGCCGGCGATGCTCCCGAAGCTGTCGTCGTAGACCACGACCTGCCGGGTCTCGTCCACACCCCACTGCCCCAGCTTCTCCGCAAGGTGCATGGGATCGGGCAAGGGATGTCGGCCGCTTGTGTGCGTGACAGGGCTGGAGAGATCTACTTCGAGATGGGTATAGCGCGCTCCGGGGATGTGCTCGCGAAGATAGGCTGCGCGCCCGGCTTCGGGATTGGCGAGCGTGAAGCGGCAGTCCAGGACGACCCAGGAAGGGTCCTCCAGACGGGCCGCGAGTTGGCTCGGGGTGACCAGCATCGTATGCTTCACGGGATAGCCTCCTCTCGATGCGCATGCTTATTTTGAGGGCTGGCTTGTCTCCTGTCAACCCCTCCTGTTTGCTGGCGGGTGGGCGTGTCTGCCAGCATGAGGTAGGGCGGGGCACTGCACCCGCCCATGGGCAGGCGCAGAGGCCTGCCCTACAGTGGTAATTCCCTGAGACCATGTTGAATCTCACGGATCTCATCGCCACGGTGCGGAGAAACTGCCGGATCTCCGATGCGGGGTACTGGGGGGATTTCGGACCCTGCGATTTTCTCCTCCGCGTGCGGGAGTTGTACCGGTGGGAGCAAGGGATCCCGTTCTTCCAGCCACTTCCCCACAAAGAGCTAGGCGATTGGATCCGCGAGCGGGAGACGATCTGGGAGCAGATACAATTACAAGAATTCGGGTCCTTGTCCATTGAGAGGGAGTCTTTTTCTCCTTTCGACGAGGAGGCGATCAACCGGAGGCTCCTTCCTTTGGGCTATGTGTACGGGGGCGGGCTGGGCGCCCGTCGCAAGCCCCTCTTCTTTCTGGGCGATCTCCGCAGCAGGGAAGAACGGAACGGGTTCGTCGTCCTGGTCTCCGATCGGGAGTATGCCCGGGAACTGTCTGCTCCGCCCGCCATGCTTTCCGGACGGACCATCCTGGTCCGTATGGAATCGGTCCGGCGGTTTCTCTGGGAGCGGGTGGAGCTCTGGCAACAGCAGAAGGGGTCCCCGGCCATGGCCCGGGCTCTGTCGGCGTATCCGTTCGACAGCCGGCCCTATGAGGCCCTCCAACAGATGGCCGAACGGGAGGCGGAAGCGGCCATCGCGCATGAGGTCGGGGAGGGGCTGGCGAATGCCGCGCTCGGCCCCCGCTGGCAGCAACTCCTCACCGCGCTCCCGAGGAGGGGCAAGGCGGAGATCATTGCCCGCGCGGCGAAAGACCTCCTGGCCGATTGCCTCTCGACGCTCCCCTTTCTTTTCTCTCAAGGCGCCGAGGCTTCACTTCATTTCTATTTCTCCCATCTCGAGGGGATGCGGCTGCAACTCTTCCCCGATCTGCGCGAGGCCTATGAGCAGTGGTGCGCCCATGGCGACCGATCAACCTTCGATCGGGTCGTGCGGGACGGACAATCCCGCTGGCTCGAAGCCACCCGCGCGATGCTGGCTCTCTTTGAAGAACAGGGCGACCAGTGCGCCCCCGCCATCGAGCAACGCTTCCTACCCCTCCAGTCTGCGGGCACATAACCCTCCCCCTCATTTCCCCGAACCCTACTCAAACAGTGCCCGGATGCTTTTCGTGCTTCGTGTTTCGGATTTCGAATTTGTTCATTTCTGTATCAATGGAGACTCAATCCACGTTCTCAAGGTTAGAAATTAGGAGGAGATATAAAAGTGGTTGACATTTGCCATAACTAATGGTATTATTCATGCCATGAAAACTACCATTGATCCGGCAGGCCGCGTTGTCGTGCCGAAGGCCCTCCGGGAAGCCGCGGGACTGGCACCCGGCACCACGCTGGAGATCCGGATCGTCGGAGGACATCTGGAAATTTCGCCGGCGCCGGTCCCTGTGAAGCTGGAGCGCCACGGAAAACTCCTTGTGGCGGTCCCCCAACGCCAGCAGCCTCCTCTGACCGCTGCGGATGTGGAGGCGGTGACCGGGGCGTTGAGGGAGCAACGGGGTCAGACTAAGCGGCGGGGGAGGGGCAGAGGTTCGCACGCTCCTTGATACGAGCTGTCTGGTTGCCGCCGTCTGCGCGTGGCATGAGCATCATGGGGCCACGCGGAGAGCTATTGAGCGGTGTCTGCGGACTGCGGGGTCCTTGGTGCTTGCCGCTCCGACGCTGGTTGAGACCTATGCGGTCTTGACGCGACTTCCCCCGCCCCACCGACTCTCCGCGCACGACGCGTGGACGCTGCTGGAATCCAACTGGACTGGGACAGAGTTGATCGCGCTCGCCGCGTCCGAGTATTGGCGCCTTCTCGAGGAGTGCCGCGGCGAAGGCATCAGCGGAGGACAGGTATTTGATGCGGTCATTGCGGCTTGCGCCCGGAAGGCCCGCGCAGAGGTGCTCCTGACATGGAACGTGGCGCATTTCGCCCGTTTCCGGCACTTCCTCGCGAGGGCCCCCGATGCGACTTGAGCGAGAAGAGGGTTCATCGGAAAAATGATTGATCTGATCTCGCAATGGACGGGGTTGGGGCCGACGGGGGCGCTGGTGGCCCTTGTGGTGGCCGCGGCGCTCCTCGCCTGGTGGGCCTGGAGGAACTTCTGGGGGGTGGTGAAGTTCCTGTTGATTGCGGCGCTCCTAGCCGGAGCGGCCTATATCGGCTATGAGCTGATCCAGGCGGGGACGGCCGTCAAGAAGTCCACGGTGCGCGAGAAGTCCGTCGAGAAGCCCATTCCCTGAGCATGGCCGAAGAACGCCTCCAGAAGATTCTGGCCCGCGCGGGGATCGCCTCGCGCCGGAAGGCCGAAGATCTGATCCGCGAGGGTCGGGTGACCGTCAACGGCCTGGTCGTCACGGAGATGGGGAGCAAGGCCGACCCCGGGCGGGACTCTATCAAAGTCGACGGCAAGCGCCTCCGCCTGCAACCCTTCGTCTATCTTTTGCTGAACAAGCCCAAAGGGTATGTCTCCACACTCTCGGACCCCGAGGGGCGCCCCACGGTGGTCGATCTTCTCGGCGGCGTGAAGGCGCGCGTCTATCCCGTGGGGAGGCTCGACTTCGACGCTGAAGGCCTGCTCCTGCTGACGAACGACGGCGATCTGGCCCACCGTCTCATGCACCCCCGCTATGAAGTCCCCAAGACCTATCGGGTGAAGGTCCAGGGGGTGATGGAGGAGAAGGCCCTCGCGAAGTTGCGGAAGGGCGTCGTTCTGGAAGAGGGGCGCACGGCTCCGGCGCGGGTTCTGCCGATCCGGAAGACCGAGACCAATTCCTGGATCGAGCTGACGATACGGGAGGGGTGGAACCGGCAGGTCAAGCGGATGTGCGAACGGGCGGGGCATTCGGTGCTCAAGCTCCAGCGGGTCCGCTATGGATCCTTGGGTTTGGGGGATCTTCCCCGGGGACGGTATCGGGCGCTCTCCCCCCGCGAGATCTCGCTCCTCCGGCAGGCCGCTATACCCGCTGGAAGGGAGGGAAGGGGGCGGTGATCCCGCGGTGGGGATGGATCGTCCTCGGGCTCGGCCTGCTGGCGGCGGGCATCTTCCTGGCCGTTCCGGAGAGGACCGGGTCGGCGCCGGAACGGGTCCTCCGGCTCAATGTCGGCACGGAGCCGCCGACGCTCGACTGGTCGCTCGCGACCGACAGCGTCTCGCTCACCGTGATCTCCAATCTCATGGAGGGGCTGACGGAGTTCGATGAACAATTGAATCCTCGCCCCAACCTGGCCGAGCGGTGGGAGATCCTCGACAACGGACGGCGGTATCTCTTTCATCTCCGGAAGGACGCGATCTGGTCGGACGGCCGTCCCGTCGTGGCCGAGGAGTACGAGTATAGCTGGAAGCGGCTCCTTGATCCCAAGACGGCGGCGGAGTACGCTTACTTCCTCTACGACGTGGAGGGGGCGGAAGCCTTCAACAACGGGACGCTGGCGGATCCGGAGCGGGTGGGGGTCAAGGCCCTGGGGCCGCTTCTTCTTGAGGTCCGTCTCCGGAAGCCGGTGGTCTTCTTCCCCGCCCTGGTGACGTTCCCCATCACCTTCCCCCAACGCCCGGACCTCATCGAACGCTACGGCGAGGCCTGGACGGATCCCGCCCACCTCGTCGTGAACGGTCCGTTCCTGCTGGACCGCTGGTGGCACGAGTATAAGATCGAGCTGACCCCCAATCCCCGCTATGTCAAAGGGCGGCCCGCCATCGACCGCATCCACCTGTATATGGTCCAGGAAGGGTCGGTGGCCCTGACGCTCTATGAGACGGGAGACCTGGATGTGACGGCCATCCCTCCAGTGGCGATTCCTTCGTACAGCCGCCGTCCCGATTATGTCAACGCCCCGGTTTTGCGGAACAACTACGTCGGCTTTAATGTCACGAAGCCCCCATTCCATGATCCGCGCGTGCGCCGGGCGTTCGGCCACGCCATCGATCGATCCATTTTCCCGAAGATCCTGCAGGGAGGAGAGCTGCCGGCAACGAGCTGGATTCCGCTGGGGATGTTCGCCCATCACCCCTCCCTCGGACTCTCCTTCGATCCGGCAAGGGCCAAGGCGCTCATGGCCGAGGCTGGGTATCCGGAGGGGAAGGGGTTCCCTTCCGCAACGCTCGAGATCTCGACCGACCCGGTGGCCAGGCTCATCGCCGAAGAACTCCAAGCACAGTGGAAACGTCACCTCGGCATGCAGGTTGCGATCAATACGCAAGAATGGAAGGTCTTCCTGAAACGGGTGCAGCAGGACCCGCCGCCCCTGTTCAGGCTGGGGTGGGGGGCCGACTATCCGGACCCCGATAACTTCATGGCCATGTTCACTTCGGGGAGCGGCAACAACCACACCCGGTGGCTGGATGAGCGATTCGATACGCTGGTGGCCCGGGCGGCCATGGAGGCGGACCGCCGCCGCCGGCAGGCCCTCTACGACGAAGCCCAGCGGCTGTTGCTTGAGGAGACTGCGGCGATCGTGCCGATCTTTCTTTCCGCGCAGAACCGCCTGGTCCGACCAGAGGTGAAAAATTTTCCCCATGACCCCCTCGATTTATGGATTTTGAAAAGGGTGAGCATTGAAGAGAAGGAGAATTGAAAAGTGCAAAATGAACATTTCAAATTTGCATTTTGCATTTGCGAGGCGGTTCGATGGGGCGAT